>JANPKN010000348.1:0-3954 GCA_031426075.1 Sphingomonadaceae bacterium | reverse complement strand
TTCCATGATGACGCGTTTTTCCACTTCGGCGTGCAAGTTCTTGCGAAGCTCACCCAATGTCCGGGGCGGGGCAATGATAATCAGCGCTTCGAAATCATGTGCAAGCGCGCGGATACGGAGTTGGTCCGCGAGGTCTGCCGCAAACCGGTTTTCCTCATCCTTGTGATAATCCTGGTCACCGCCACCAGTAGCCGTGCCGGTTTTTCCCTCGCTATCGGGAAGGTCCGGACGATCTTGGCGGGTTTCAACCTGAAACTCCGGCTGAGCGCCTTTGCCATGATTGCGCAGGAACATCATTTTTTCGCCATCCGCAACGAGCAGCAATGTGTCATGCGGGATTGAAGTACCGGTCAATTTGCGATCTTGTCCGCGGCTTTTTCAACCGCGTCACCAGCTTTTTGCGCCGCTTCGCCGACATTGCCAGCAGCTTCGGCTACGGCATTATCTTTACGTTCTTCCGAACTGTTATTGGCGAACAGGAAATATGCTCCAACGGCCAATACCGCCAAAAGCAATACGCCGATGATTGTGCCAAATCCGCTGCCGCCAGTTGAAGGCGCAGTGTTGACGGTAACCGATGCGGGGCCAGTATCGCGCTCATAAGCGCGTTCCACGACTGTGCCGTTTGCGTCGGTAGTTTCTACGATTCGTTCTTGTACCATGAATTGGTTCCTCCTCTTGAACCAAACCAAATGGCGCAAAGGCGATTTTGTTCCATTTTGTGAGTGCCCGTAATTTCACGGTGACGCTTGCATTTTGCCGCGTTAGTCCACAGCGCACGTTCATGGACTTTCAAAATTTCGACATCGACCATTTCCTGCGCACATATTGGCAGAAAAAACCGCTGCTGATCCGCAATCCCTGGACGCGCTGGGACAATCCGCTTGAGCCGGACGAGCTTGCTGGTCTGGCCTGTGAGGAAGAAGTTGAGTCGCGCCTGATTTGTCAGCCAGCGGGCGGATGGGAAATGGAGCAGGGGCCTCAAGGCGAAGAACGTTTGGCTGAACTTGGCGAATCGCACTGGACGTTGCTGGTGCAGGCGGTTGACCAACATGTTCCCGCCGTCGCCGATCTCATCGCGCCGTTCCGTTTCATTCCCAATTGGCGCATCGACGATGTGATGGTCAGCCTTGCCGCTGACCAGGGCGGGGTTGGACCGCATTTCGACCAATATGATGTTTTCCTGATTCAAGGGCTTGGCCGACGCCGGTGGCAGATCGGGCAGCACTGCGACGACGAAACGCCTTTGCTGCCGCATGATGATCTGAAGCTGCTGGCGGAATTCGAAGTACTTGAGGAATGGGTGCTTGAACCCGGCGATATCCTTTATGTCCCGCCCGGCATTGCCCATAATGGCGTCGCGGTTGGACAGGATTGTATGACCTACTCGGTCGGCTTTCGTGCGCCTTCGCGGTCGGACCTTCTGGGGCATTTTGTCGACGACGTTCTTGACCGGATCCCGGACGATGATTTGTACCGCGATCCCGATCTGAAACGGCAGGACAATCCCGGCGAGATTTTGCCCGACGCGCTGGCCCGGTTGCAGCAGATGATGCTGGAGTCGCTGTCGGACCCCGCCCACTTTGCCCGTTGGTTCGGAACTTTCAACAGCACGCCCAAATATGCCGACATGGACTGGCGTCCCGAAACGCCCTTGGATGCAGGCGACGTCCGCGATGCCGTCAGCGAAGCGTTGCCGCTGTTGCGCAATCCGGCGAGCCGGATGGTTTTTATCGCCAATGGGGCAGACGCGCTGACGCTGTTTGCCGATGGCACATGTTTTGACTGTGCGGGTGATACCGCAAGGCTGGCACGAGACATGTGCGCGCATGACAGGATCGTGCTGGACAGCGAACTTTCGCCAGCGGTGGTCGACCTTGTGACTCAGCTTTGCAACATGGGCTGTGTCGCGTTCGAAAGCGAAGAATGATGTGCGCACGCGGCTAAGCATCTGCCAGAAGAAAGCACGTTACGCGTCGGAGGCAGACGCGCTTGCGGCGATTGCAGCGGCGACAATCACGCTGCGGCATTATGCCTGCGATCGCTGCGGCCAGTTTCACCTGACCAGCCGGACCAAGGGAAAGCGCGTCGCGCGGCCAGTGGCGGTTTAGCCCTCGACCTCGCGCCATGTGCCAGGCGCAATTCCGTCAAGCGTCCATTCCCCGATTGCGCGCCGGACGAGGCGAAGCGTCGGGTGGCCCACGGCAGCGGTCATACGCCGGACTTGCCGGTTGCGGCCTTCGCGGATCGTGAGTTCGATCCAGCTGTCGGGCACGGACAACCGCACGCGGATCGGCGGATCGCGTGGCCACAACATCGGGTCGGCAACTCGCTCGGCCTCGCACGGCAGGGTCAGACCGTCCTTCAACGAAACCCCGCGCCGCAATTGCGCCAGCGCATCGTCGGTCACTTCGCCCTCCACCTGGACAAGGTAGCTTTTGGGCAATTTGTATTTGGGGTCTGAAACCCGCGCCTGCAATCGCCCGTCGTCGGTCAGCAGCATCAGCCCCTCACTGTCCATATCCAGCCTACCGGCGGGATAGACGTCGGGTACATCGACAAATTGCGACAGCGTCGGGCGGGGCGACCCTTCGGTCCCCTTGTCGGTGAATTGCGGCAGGACGCCATATGGTTTGTTGAACAGGATGGTGCGGGACATCTGCCTGCCTTAGCCAAAGCGGGCCCATTGCGATATCATCTTGTCAGCGGCACTGTTCGCTTCGGCGCGTCAGCGGGAACTTCGATAGCGTGCTAGCGGTTGAGGTGGGGTAGGAGATTATACCATGACGGACAACCAGACCCCAGAGGCACCAAATACGCAGGCGCCGCATACGCAAGCCCCCGAACCCAAGGCACCCGGATCGCAGCCCAATGAGGAAAAGGAGAACCGTGGCATGCCGCCCGGCTATGGCAATGGCGAAGTCACTGGCGCTGGTGCAGGGGCTGGCGGATCAGGCGCAGCGGAGGATTATGACGCAGACCCTGCAGGCGGCGGCGGAAGCTTTCCGCCCGTAGCACCGACCGAAGGCGAAGGCGGCGCGGATGAGCCGCATGGCGGGACACGGTGATGGAGGTCATCGAACGCATATCCCGCGTGCTTGCGGGACAATATTTCAGCCGCAATGCCGCAGGTGCAGCGGGCGATGACGACGCGTCGACATTGGTCGATGCAAACTGGCCGGATTTTCAGGAGGACGCGATTGCCGTCCTCAAAACCCTGCGCGCACCGCCGCCCGCATTGTCGAACGAGAATGACGCGGCGCTTTGGGGGCTGGTCATTCAGTCGGCGCTTGGGCCGCATGCGGAGGCCGGGTGATGGCCGGCGGCTGGACCCGCGACGGCGCGGTGCAGGACCAGATCGACGATAGCGTCAAGGACGCCGTCTCCGGCGCCCGCGCGCGCTTGCCCGCCGGAGAAAGCGCCGAATATTGCGACGACTGCGGCGAACCCATCCCAGAACGCCGCCGCGCCGCTTTGCCGGGCGTGCGGACTTGCATAACGTGCCAAACCGCGCGGGATGTGTCGGTGCAGCATTCCACGATTAACCGGCGTGGGAGCAAGGATAGCCAGTTGCGGTAGGTTGGAAATTATAACCAAATAGGTAAAAACATATTGACATCGTAACCATCATCGGTTAGTTTACGTCATAGTCGAAAATTGCGAGTCGCAAACTGACCCGCTTCAACATCATCCCAAGGGCGGAAGAGCAATCTTCGGCCCTTTTTCTTTGCGCTCAGGAGGGCTGGATATGGCCATCAATAAAACACCCGTGCCGGACGCGCGGTTGAATGTGAAAATCCGTGCCCGGTTTCTGGGCCATCTGGCAGAGACGGCCAATGTGTCGGCGTCGGCGCGGGTGGCGGGCGTTGGCTCAAGTGCGGTCTATGCCGAGCGGCGGCGTTCGCCTGCGTTTCGCGACGCATGGGCGCTGGCTTTGGCAGAGGGCTATGCCCG
>JANPKN010000347.1:0-4281 GCA_031426075.1 Sphingomonadaceae bacterium | reverse complement strand
CTCGTCGTTGAAGGCGGCGAGGGCGGTGGCTTCAAAAATCCGAAGGACGTCGCGCTAATGGTCCTGCTGCCGTTGATCCGCAGCAAAGTAGACGTGCCAATCGTTGCCGCTGGCGGCATTGTCTGCGGGCGGAGCATGGCGGCGGCTTTCGCACTTGGGGCAGAGGCCGTGCAGATGGGAACACGTATGGTCAGCGCGGCGGAATCACCCGTGCACCAGAACTGGAAAGACGCAATCATCAACGCGAAGGAAACCGATACGCTGTTCCTTAATCGCCACGGACCGGGGCCAGCATTACGTGCCTTGCGCACCGAACGCACCACGAAGCTGGACGTAGAGCCAACGGACAATATCATGGCCGAAATGCGCGGCGTTCTCGACCTGTATTTCGGTGGAGACATGGAGGCGGCGATTGCGCTGTCAGGCCAAGTTGCCGGACGGATTGATACGGTGAAACCCGCCAAGCAAATCATCGACGAAGTGATCGACGAGTTCTATTCTGTCATAAACGATTTGCGGAATAACTATCTTTAGGAGCTGATTTGGACCCCGTCCTTGAAGAATTTCTGAGCGATCCAGCCGCCGATGTTTCGGCGCTGCATGACGTTGCACGTATCAAAGCGATATTGGAGCAATGTGGCCGCGACGGCCGGGCGATTAGCTATTCGGAATTATTACTGAACCTCGGCTTTCGATTTACGCGTCCCAAAATGCGGGCGGTGTGCAAGACGTTGGATAAAATCGACCAGATCACGACTGAAGAAGGCACGCCCGCGCTTGCCGTCCTCGTGGTACGCGAAGGGGATGGTCTGCCAGGACAGGGCTGGTGGACTGGGAGGACCGATTATCAAGGCGAATGGACGGGGCCACAAGCACATGCCCATATCCGTAAGTTGCAGGATGAGGTTTTCACATATTGGCAAGACCAGCCATTTTGAGCGATTTTACCGCCTCGGTTTCGAGCTTTGCCCAGAAGGTGTTGGGCGGATCTGACGAAGTAGGAAACCTCGCCCGGCTGACCGGCGGCGCCAATATGGAAAGCTGGTCTTTTGATTATGGCGGGCAGGGTTATGTGCTCCGCCGCTCTCCTTCGTCTGACATGATGGCGGGCCGGACCTATGGCCATGATGTCGAGGCAGCAGTTGTCCGGGCAGCCTTTCTGGCGGGCGTAAAGGCACCCGAAATTGTCGGAGAAATCGACGCTGATGATAATCTTGGCACCGGCTATCTGATGCGACGCGTCGAGGCTGAAGTTAACCCAGCGAAAATTTTAGCCAATCCGCCGCCTTCTTTGCTGGACGACTTTGCGCGGGAGTTGGCGGCCATTCATGCCGTGTCGTGTGAGGCATTGCCGAGTTTGCCCGAAGCCGGAGCGGCGACCCTGCTGCCAGAATTGAAATCACGATTCCTTGGTTTTGGCGGCGATCGTCCTGTGATGGCGATCGCGCTAAAATGGCTGGAAGATCATCTACCTGTTCCCGTAAAACCTGCCCTTCTTCACGGCGACTTCCGCATGGGTAACATCATGGTCCATGTCAGTGGCCTGGCTGCAGTGCTCGACTGGGAGCTTGCGCATTTTGGCGACTGGCATCAGGACCTGGCCTTTGGATGCATCAACAGTTGGCGTTTTGGATATATCGAACGGCCAGCCTTTGGCATAGGGCAGCTGGACGCCTTCTTTGCGGCTTATTCCCGCGAAAGCGGCGTCGCTGTTGAACCCGAACGCTTCCGCTGGTGGTTAGTTTACTCGACCTTATGGTGGGGGGTCTGCTGTCTGCAGATGGCCGATATTTGGCGGAGCGGAATGGACTCCAGCCTCGAACGTGCAGTCATCGGACGGCGTGCTTCGGAAACCGAGGTCGATTTGCTGATGTTGCTTGAAGAAGACGCGCCGATTGAGGAACGTGGGCTCGTCACCATAGCAACGCCGCAACTATTCCCACGAAATGGTGAGCCATTAGCGACCGAATTGCTTGAAGCACTGGCAAGCTGGATACAATCCGATATTACGCCCACAGCAAAAGGGCGTGATCGGTTTATGTCAGCAGTTGCCCTAAACGCATTGGGCATGCTCCAACGAGAGGCCGCCGCACCAATTCATATTTATAATAAGCTGCTCTCCGAAGACATTCTTGACGGCCGCCAAACGCTCGCGACGCGGGGGCTGCTCGCAAAATTAAAGGCACAATCGCTGCAAAAACTGGCTGCTGACCAACCCAAATATTCCGCGCTCGGGGCCGCTCAACGGAAATGGACTTAATGATGCTGTTTGAAATCCCGAAGGACATCACAGACTATCTGGCTGAACTTGACGCGTTCATTGAGCGTGAGATCAAGCCCATCGAAGCGCGCGACGACAATATTCGTTTTTTTGACCACCGCCGCGAACATGCCCGCACTGATTGGGATAATGACGGTCACCCGCGCGCCGATTGGTGGGCGCTACTCGCCGAAATGCGCCAGATAGCAGACAAGGCTGGGCATTATCGTTTTGCCATCCCCGCCGAATATGGCGGGAAGGATGGTTCCAACCTCGCGATGGCGGTCGTTCGTCACCATCTGGCGCATAAGGGGCTTGGGCTGCACAATGATCTGCAAAATGAAAGCAGCATCGTCGGCAACCTCGTGCAAGTGCTGATGCTGCGTGACTTTGGCACACCTGAACAGAAAGCGGAATTTATTCCACCTATGCTCAAAGGCGAAATGGGGTGGAGCTTTGGTTTAACTGAAGAAGATCATGGTTCTGATGCAACCCATATGGATACGCGCGCGGAGCCCGAAACACGCGATGGCGTGGCCGGATACCTGATTAACGGCAACAAAATGTGGACAACCGGGCTGCCGTATACCAGCCACGTGATGACCTTTGCGCGGACAAGCGGCGAAGACGGCAAGGCACGGGGTATTACCTGTTTCGTCGTGCCAACGGACGCCCCGGGCTTTGAAATTGGCGAATATATGTGGACATTCAATATGCCCACGGACCACCCCAAGGTGAAATATACCGATGTTTGGGTGCCCGAAAGCACGATATTGGGCGATTTCGACAACGGTCTTGCCGTTGCCCAGCATTTTGTACACGAAAACCGTATCCGTCAAGCCGCCAGCTCGCTCGGCGCAGCACAATATTGCATTGACGAATCCGTGAAATATGCCCGTGAGCGTAAGCCCTTCGGCAAGCCACTTGCGGCGAACCAAGCGATTCAGTTTCCATTGGTTGAACTACAGACCGACGCAGAAATGCTGCGATTGTTGATTTACAAAACCGCCGCAGAAATGGACAGGATGACTAAGCCGGAGGTCGCCGTGCGGCTGTCCGACAAGGTCAGCATGTGCAATTATAAAGCCAATCGATTGGTCTGCAATGCGGCGGATTTTGCGATGCAGGTACATGGCGGCATCGGCTATTCGCGGCACAAGCCGTTCGAACATATTTATCGCCACCACAGGCGCTACCGAATTACTGAAGGTGCCGAGGAAATCCAGATGCGCAAGGTTGCCGGGCACCTGTTCGGATTTATGGGATAATTTGACTATGGGGCTAGACTTCTAATGCAGCAAGCAACCGATTTTTTGGATGAAAGCGCGGCGTTGTGCGCGCTGTTGATGCGGCTGTCCGATGCTGATTTTGAAACGCCGACCCAATTCAAAGATTGGACAATCAACAACGTCGTCCGGCACCTGCACGTCTGGAATATCGCTGTGGACTTGTCGTTGCGGGACGAGAATGCTTTTGGTGCGTTCGTTTCGGCGATGATGGCAGGTGTTCGTGGCGGAAAGCTTCCTGAGTTTGAAGCAGTCTATTTGAATGGCATTTCCGGCCATGCATTGCGGGAGGCCTGGATGGAGCGGGCCGAAGCAACCGCATCGGCATTTGCTATGGCGGATCCGAAGCTTCGTCTCAAATGGGTTGGTCCGGATATGAGCGCTTTAAGCTCAATCACCGCGCGGCTGATGGAAACATGGGCACATGCGCAGGCCATATACGATGTCCTTGCCGTGGAGCGGCAGGATACCGACCGGATCGGCAACATTGTGCGTTTAGGCGTCAACACTTGGGGCTTTACATGGAAGAACCGCCGCATGGAACCACCCGGGCCCATGCCACACTTGCGCTTAGAGGCACCGTCTGGTGCGATCTGGGAATATGGCGAGCCATCCGACAGCGGCATGATTTCCGGAAGCGCGTCGGAGTTTTGCCAAGTCGTTACACAATGCCGCAACATTGCCGACACTTCGCTTGAAGTGACCGGCGAAGTCGCCCATCAATGGATGGCAGTT
>JANPKN010000346.1:0-15459 GCA_031426075.1 Sphingomonadaceae bacterium | reverse complement strand
CGCGGTTTCGAAGCCGACGCGGGCGATGCGGCGCACCTCATCTTCGTCATAGGACATGACGTCGTAGCCTTCGCGCAGGCCAGCCATGGTAGTCCGCATACCCTTTTCGCCGAAATAGACGTCGCCGTTCAATTCGCGGATTATGATCATGTCGATTTGTGAAGCGACCTCGGGCCGAAGCGCGCTGGCGTCGGCCAGTTCGGGAAACAAGGTGGCTGGACGCAGGTTCGCGAACAAAGACAGTTCCTTGCGCAAGCCCAGGATTGCCTGTTCAGGGCGGAGGTGGCGCTCCAATGCATCACAATCCGGATCACCCACCGCACCGAACAAAATGGCGTCGGAGCGCTTGGCAAGGGCAAGTGTCTCAGGCGGCAGAGGATGGCCGGTCGCCTTATATGCAGCGCCGCCGACCAGTGCTTCTTCAAAGGTCAGCCCGTCAATCGCCAACGCATCCAATACGCGGCGCGCTTCGGTGATGACTTCGGGACCAATTCCGTCTCCGGGTAACAGGGCAATGAGCATAGAATATCAAACCTAGAAAGAGCGCGTCACCCCGAACCTTGTTCAGCATGACGTTACTGAAATGTCACGGTTTCCCCTGCCAACAGCAGCGCGCTTATGCAACTGCCCTTTTCAGCCGTTCAACGAGACGTTCGCGGGCCGCCATGACGTCAGCGCGCCGGTCGCCAAGGACATGCGCCACCAAACGCTTGCGGGTCTGCGCCATCATCGCAACTGGGGCGCTGTTGGCGTCATACTCCTCGGCATAGCCAAGCTCGGCGAGCAACAGCGTTTCATATTGCGCCACGGCGCCTGCCCATACCCGCGCGGCAGGTGCAAGTTCGATTGCCGATAACAGGCCGTCCAGAGCGCTATGGACCCTGGGATATGGCGCGCCTTCCGCCATTGTTGCTGCTGTCAGTGTCGTTACCCAATCAATCGCCGCAATTGCCAGCGGTTCGCCCAACAAATGCGCGCGACTGTGCAGGGGTTCAGGGGTCAGGCGAGCCAACTGCCCGGCGATGCGCGTGCGCCATTCGCCCATGACAACGTTGCCGGGGATAAGGACGGGCCGAAGCTGTCGCCCACGTGCACCGGCAACATAGCCAGCAAGCATGCCGTAATCGGCGGTAAACGCGCGAACGATAGCACCCGTTTCGCCATGGTTGCGGACCGCGCAGATGATGGCCGAGGCGGAAATGTCCATCCGCCCTCATGCCAAGACTAAGGCGTGAGGGGAAGGTTTATCCTGCGGCGGCGTCCACCACGAATATGGTCGAACCCTGATATTTTTCAGCGGCAGGTTCGAATAAGGCATCAATTTCAAACGGCTGGTCCGTCAGCTTAACGTCATTCAGGCCAGCCAAATGGAATGCACCAAGCTTCTTGTCACGACGCGCTTCGCCATGTTTTTCAAGTATCACGGCGTCCATGAACAAGGCACTGTGCTTGGAGTACAGGATATGCGGGGCCAGCTTCATCTGCACATTATTGTACACTGCGGTGACACATTTTTTGAGCGCGATAGCTTCAAGCAAGAGCGGGTTGTTCGTCATACTGTGTCTTTATCGAACCCGCCTTGCTACGCAATCAATTTATTGTGCGCTGCAGCATATAATTATCATGGCTTCGCGTGGCCCGCGATGAGGTTGACCATCCGTTCGACCTGTGATGGCGGCAAATCATGACCCATTTCGTCAATGATTTCCAAACGCGCACCAGGGACCAAGCGCGCAATATCCTCGCTTCCCTCTTTGGGCACCAGCGGATCAGCGCCACCATGCACCACCAACGTGGGCACCTTGATCGTCTTGAGCCGCTCAACGCGGCTTCCGTCCGCAATGATGGCAAGCAACTGACGCTTCATGCCGATGGGGTAATAGCCCCGGTCAAACGCGCGCGCCGCCATGTCGACAAAGGCGTCATGCGGCCGTTTCATATCGGCATAGGAAATCGCCTCGATGGATTCAGCGCCCAAACGCACTGCCTCTTCACGCGTGGGATTGGAGGGCCGTGGCGCCATCAACCGCTTTCTTATGTCCGCGCGAGGTCCGGGAAGACCCGACCTGCCGCTGGAGGACATGATGGACGTCATCGTCGAAACGCGCTCCGGATACTCTGCGGCCATCAATTGAACGATCATGCCGCCCATCGACGCGCCCACGACATGTGCCTTTGCAATGCCAAGCATGTCGAGCAGGGCAATACCGTCCTGCGCCATGTCCGAAAGCGAATAGGCCGGCCTTATGGGCAGGCCAAAGCGCGCTTTGACCATAGTCCACACCAGATTGGCCGCCGGCGCACCATCCATGCGTTGTGACAGACCGACATCGCGATTGTCATAATGGATAACGCGAAAGCCCCTCGCCACCAGCCCCTCAATCAACTCGTCCGGCCACGCAATCATTTGCGTGCCTAACCCCATGACGAGCAGGATCACCGGCCCGTCGGCGGGTCCGCTTTCCTCATAATAGATATCGATATCGTTTGCGCGAACGGTTGGCATATTCTCTCCCTCACCTGCTTTTGTAGTCAGGCGCGGGCCAACTGCAAGCGGAAGTCAGCCATTGGCGTGGAAGTAGTCATAGACCGTTTGCGCGACGGCAGCAGACACACCCGGGGCCTTTTGCAAGTCTTCAAGGCTGGCATTGCGCACGGCGCGCGCTGTGCCGAAATGCATCAACAACGCCTTTTTGCGCGACGGGCCGATGCCGGGCACTTCGTCCAGCGGGCTGACAGTAATCGCCTTGCTGCGCTTGGCACGGTGCGCGCCAATGGCAAATCGGTGGGCCTCATCGCGCAAGCGTTGCAGGTAGAACATGACCGGCGCATTGACCGGCAGCGTAAACTCGCGGCCATCGGGGAAGTGAAATGTTTCGCGGCCAGCATGGCGGTCGGGACCTTTGGACACGCCAATGAACGCAACATCCTCGACGCCCAGTTCGCGCACGACTTGCATCACGGAGCTCATCTGCCCCTTGCCGCCGTCGATTAGCACAAGATCTGGCCAGTTTTCGTCGCGTTCCTGTTCGGCTTCCTCCGCCATTAACCTGCCAAAGCGGCGGGCCATGACTTCACGCATCATAGCAAAATCATCACCCGGCGCAGTGTCTGGGTTCTTGATATTGAACTTGCGATATTGGCCTTTGATGAAGCCTTCTGGACCAGCCACGATCATCGCGCCAAGCGCGTTTGTGCCCTGAATATGGCTGTTGTCGTACACCTCAATACGGCGCGGCGGTTCCGGCATTTCGAACAGGTCAGCAACCTCCTGCAACAATTTGCCCTGCGTCGTGCTTTCGGCCAGCTTGCGGTCGAGCGCTTCTTCAGCATTGCGCGTGGCCTGCTTTACCAACCGCACACGGTCGCCACGTTGCGGGACGCTGATCTCGATCTTGCGTTCGGCGCGTTCGGACAATGCCTGCGCCAGCAAATCCGCCTCGGTCAGTTCCCGATCGAGAAAAATGCATTTGGCGGGTGGCACATCTTCGTAAAATTGCGCGAGGAAGCTGGTGAACACTTCGTCCTCGCTCATTTCCGCAACATGCGCGGGGAAGAATGACCGATGTCCCCAATTCTGCCCGCCACGGATGAAAAACGCCTGAATACCCATCACGCCGTTGCGGTGCGCCAGCGCGAAGATGTCAGCATCGCCAACGCCTTGGGCATTGATCGCCTGCGACCCTTGAATAAAGGTCAGCGCTTTCAGCCGGTCGCGCACCATTGCGGCGCGTTCAAAATCGAGTGCCTCTGCTGCGGACTCCATCTCCTTGGCAAGCTTTGCCTGCACCGCGGACGATTTGCCATCGAGGAAGGATTTCGCATCTGCCACAAGGCTTTCATACGCCGAATCCTCGATCCGGCCAACGCATGGGGCCGAGCAGCGCTTGATTTGATAGAGCAAGCAAGGCCGGTCGCGATTGTTGAAGAAGCTGTCTGAGCAGCTGCGCAACAGGAACAATTTCTCGAGCGCGTTCAGTGTCTGGTTGACGGAGCCTGCACTTGCGAATGGTCCGTAATATTGCCCCTTATGCCGCCGTGCGCCGCGATGCTTTTGAATGCGGGGAAATTTATGGTCCGCGCGCAGCAGGATGAACGGAAAGCTTTTGTCGTCGCGCAGCAGCACATTGTACGCGGGCCGGTATCGTTTGATCAGCTGCGCCTCGAGCAACAGGGCCTCGGCTTCGCTGTTGGTTGTCACAATGGTCATCGACCGCGTCAGCGCCACCATCCTGCGCAGCCGATTGGCCATTCGGTCGATCTGGACATAATTGGCAACGCGGTTCTTTAACGCGCGCGCCTTGCCCACATACAGAACATCACCGCGCGCGTCGTGCATGCGGTAGACGCCAGGCTTGTGCGGCAGGGTCTTCAGGACATTGCGGATTGCAGCAATGCCGGTGTCGAGATCGGGCGTGTCCGCCCCACGCACCGCGTAGGTCGCCTTTTCTTCGCTAAAGCGAGAGGCTGCGTTCGGTTGGTCGGGGCGGTCAGCTTTGGACATGTTTCTTGCCATGTAGGCGGAGCCATCAGCATACTCAACGTCATTCCCATGAGGATGGTACGATAAGCATACGCACGTTTTCCCGCGCGGGCGGGGATCCAACTCCGGGGCTCTAAGGGAGCAACTACCGGTTCGGGACGATTAGATGGCGGGAGTTGGGTTGACTCTGGTCACGGCGTGCCCCGCCTACGCGGGAATAACGAAACTTTGTTAGTTCAGTTCAGCGACGAAGTGTTTAGAGCTTAATTCAACGAAGCAATCGACTGGTCGATCAACGCAGCGTCTGCCTTGGCATCATGATGCACCGCAATCAGTTGCGCCGCAGCCGCAGCAGCAGCCGAAGCGGCTTTCTTACGCACGTCGGCAATCGCAGCGCGTTCAGCGGCAGCGATTTTTTCTTCGGCGGCTTGCGCACGACGGCCAATCAATGCGGTCGCATCGGATTTGGCGCGCGATACGATCAACTTGGCTTCTTCTTCTGCCGCAGCCTTCATAGCCTCGGCGTCAATCGCCGCTTGCTTGGCCTTGGCTTCATACTCGGTCTTGATGGCTTCAGCTTCTGCACGGAGCGCGGTGGCTTGGTCCAACTGCTGACGGATGCCTGCGATCTGGTTGTCCAGCGCGCCTGCGATCATCGCAGGAACCTTCTTCCAGATGGCCAGCACGATCACGGCAATCATCGCCAAGGCGACCAACATCGTGGCGTCAAAGCCGAGTGCGGAAGGCGAGACATGCTCTTCTTCGGCGCCTGCGACTTCGGTTGTGGCCTGGGTTTCAGCGACAGACACTGCGGTAACCCCGGCGTCGGTTGCAGACGCCGTTGCAGTCGCGGTCGCTTCGGTTGCTACTGTGGGATTAGCCATGTGACATTACCGCCTTCACTGCTGTTGCGGCTTGGGTAGGCGTGACCTTGGCACCCGAAACCTTGGCGACGATATCCGCCGCAGCTTCGGCAGCAACGGTTTCAATACCGGCCAATGCGTTAGCCGTTGCCTTGGCCAAGTCCGCCTCGGCAGTCGCAATCTTTGCGCTGATTTCTGCGTCGGCCTTCGCCAGACGCGCATCGGCGTCCTTTGCGGCCTCTGCTTTGGCAGCGGTGGATTTCGCTTGCGCCTCAGTCCGCGCCGCCGTCAAGTCAGCAGCGCCGCTGTCGCCCAGATTGTCGGCCTCGGCCCGTGCACGCTCGGCAGCAGCAAGGTCGTCCGCAATCTTGCGATTACGGGCGTCCATCGTTGCTTCCACTTTTGGCAACATGCCCCGGCCGATCGTAAAATAGACCAAGCCAAAGACAATCAGCAGCCAAAAGAGCTGCGATGCATAGGTATCTAGGATCTGACTAATCTGGGGCATATTACGCGTTCGTCCTTATGAAAGAATGCCCCGGCGCGGTGCCGGGGCGAACCGTCAGTTAGGCAACGAAGATCAGGATCATCGCGATAACGAACGCGAGCAGACCGAGAAGTTCGACGGCGGCGAAGCCGATGAACAGACGGCCCTGCTGGCTGTCGGCTGCTGCAGGGTTACGCAATGCGCCCTGAAGGAACGAGCTAAAAACGTTACCAACACCGCCAGCGGCGATACCGGCACCAATTGCTGCCAGACCGGCACCGATCATTTGGGCTGCTTCTGCGTCCATGATAATAACTCCTGTTAAAAAATAAAACTTAGTGGTTGAAAACTTAGTGCAAATTGACGGCGTCGTTGATGTACAGCGACGTCAAAAGCGCGAAAACATAAGCCTGAATTGCGCAAACAAGCAGTTCAAGCAGGGTAATGCCAATCATCAAAATAAATGCCGGAAAGCTGACAATCAGTGGCACCCATGCGGCTTCTGCATTCAGGCCGTTAATCACAAATCCGGCGAGTACCTTCATCATGATGTGTCCAGCCGTCATTGCGACGAACAAACGCAGCGCGAGGCTGAAGGGACGGATCATGAAGGAGAACAGCTCAATCACCGGAATCAGCCAGAGCAGCCACCATGGCGTGCCCTGTGGGACAAAAAGGCTGAAGAAATGAAAGCCATGCTTCCAAAAGCCAACGACCAACACAGTGCCAAAGCTAAACAATGCCAGCACGGCCGTTACCGTCAGGTGACTTGTAATGGTAAAAGGATGAACCCCTGGGACGATACCAAAAGGCATCATGCCCATGAAGTTTGCCATCAGGATGAACATGAACAACGAGAACACCAAAGGCACATATTTCTTGCCTTCGGGACCGACATTCGCGGTCAGCATGTTGTTGATGAAGCCAGTCGCACCTTCGACAGCCATTTGCCAGCGACCGGGGACCATTTCCCGCTTCATTCCGCCGGCCATGAACAGCCACAATGCGCCAAGGACAAGCACCATGAATAACGAAGAGTTGGTGAAGGAGACGTCATAACCTGCAAGGTTAAGCTGCGCGAGCGGCTCAATCTTGAACTGGTACATCGGATCGATTTTGCCGCTTTCGCCTGCCACGTTCACTACCCTGTTAAATACACGTCAAGCGCCCGGATTAGTCCGGACGCTCTGCTGAAATCTTTATTATATTCCTGAAGGCGACTGCGATGCCCAAGAACATGCAGGTCAACAGGAGCGCAGGTGCGATGCCAAGCAAGCGGTCCAATAACCAGCCAACCAAAGCACCACCAGCCGGACCAGCGATCAGCTCGGTTAAAACCCTGTTCCCCTGCCGCATTCCTTTGGCCGGAACCTGATCCTTACCAGCGCGAACCGCTTCGGCTTTCCGCGCCGCTTTCAGCTGCAAATCTAACGAATCGAGCCGTGCGTCGCTTGTGCCGTCATTGTCCTGCCCGGAGTTATTCGAATTCATGTGATTCCAGCCTTTCTAATTAAGGGAAACCACCTCGAAATCGGACAAACCCCGCCTAGGCACCGGCGCTTTAGGAGAGGCCCACCGCCAAGTCAACAGCACGCCAGCAAGAATGTTGCGATGCAACAGAAAAGGCCGCGACATCTCTGCCGCGGCCCGTCTAAACTGAGCTTGCCCCCATTATTGTGGGCAGCGCGGGTCCAATTCTGGAGCGCTGCCGTCGCGGGTCTTCCATTGGCCCGACGGTGTCTGGTATTTTTCACCGGCAACGGTGCGTTCACCGATCAGGCGACAGCCGCTGCGCAGCGCCATTTCCTCGACCGTCGCACCATTGGCGAGCGCTTCTTTCGAATATGCCGCCTTACGCTTGATGTTGATATCCTCAACCAAAGCACGAATTGCTGGCGATGGTGTGCTGGCAAATCCCAAATAACCATCCGACTTTTCGCCCACCAAACCGCTTGCACGCGCACTTTGATAGGCAGGATCACGCCCGGACTGGAAAGCAACTGCGCTTGTCGCAGTCGCGCCAAGCAGCAAAGCCGCGATCATCATTTCAACCGAATTTTTCATCAAAATATCTCCGGATTCTCTTCAATCACTTTTTCGGACGCCGCAGCCAGCTTGTATAAAATTTCCTGCCGGATCGCGATGTTGAGGTTGATAACGATTGGCTTGTCGGGCGCTGTGACCTGCACGCAACCCGTCAAAACCGACGCCATCAACGGCGTGAACAAGAGTATCACTTTCCCCATGTTGCGGCGAATCGCATTATCCGTGCGGTTCGTCAATTGATGACGGTTTTGCGCCATGTTCGCTTTCCCTTTGCTGAATGGTTCATTCATTTGGTGGTTCTTTTTTGATTTCAGTCGGTTGCGGGCTTGCGCCTTGTGTGTCCTGCTTCTTCTGTTCCTCAAGCAAATATTGCAGATCGCGGTCCGCGGCATAATTGGCATCATAAAGCCCGCGAATAGAACCGATAAGCTTGAGGAATTCCGCCGTCACGCTGACATTGAACTTGATCGGGATGCGTGCCAGTTGCCGCGTGATGAAATTACGCTTGGCCGTCGCGCCCTGCTGTAATCCCGTAAAACTGATGTCCGTGACGATTTCCCCGTCCAGGTCGCCGCCTATGCCTATGGTCAGCGTTGAATAACGGATGGAACGCAGCGCGTTGAACGCGTAATTGGCAAATACACCCATATCTTCATAGGCGAGCTCACCCAGATAACTAACTTCGCCGCCGCCGGGTCGCGATACCAATGCCCCGCCGACGATTCTGCCGCCATCCTGATTAAAAACCATGGGCAATGTGCCGTCGAAGACACCCGTGACGCGCAAGTTTTGGAAATCATAACCCGCGAGCAATTTCTCCGCGTCTACGCCGATAACCCGGAACGTAAGACGGCGTTCGGACTCAACCCCGAAATCCAGCACAGTGGGCTCAAGGATCAACTCTCCGCCAGCGAACGGCCAGCGTCCTGATTCGACCGCGACCTGCCGATTGGGCAGCAGTCGATAGCTGACCGTCCCGCCAAGTGCCGGGATACCTGGATTTACCGACGCAAGCGTGGCGATTTGGCCCGATGCGGTTTCGAGTCCTAAAAGGTCAGTAAACACGATCTCGGTGGTGAGACCCTCGACCGGACCAAAGGCGGCGGCCAGATTCATGTCGCGCGTGGACACACGGCCAGTGCTGCGAACCCCTGCCCCATCCCATTCAATTCGGCCATCGCCCGACACGCTGCCGTCGACATTTGCGGCCACGCCCAGCACAAGCGACGTGAGCAAGTCGGGTTGAAAGCGATCATTGAAGCGAAGTCCGTCCACCGCAAGCAAAGCGCGCCCGCTGGTATTGCTGAGGTCATGGCGGATATCGACATCTGAGACGCGGGTGCCAGTGGTGGGTTCCTCGAGATGGCCGATTGCGGTGATGACGTTGTTTTCCAGTGTAAGCAGCATGTCAGGCACCAGCATAGGCTTGAACCGGTCAACCTGCTCGGCATCCAGCACATTCAGCCGCGCGTTGAGGGTCAGTGTTTCAGCCAGATAGCGCCATTCGCCCGATGCCTCGTCAATTAACAACGGCACATTGCCGATCTGCCCAGCGCCGCCGGTCAAAGTGCCAGAAGCGCCGCCCTGACCAAAGCTGCCATCAAAACTGGCGACGTTGAAGACCGTGCGAGCATCGGGTTGGCCCATTTCCACGACCACATCTTTGGCCGCAAATCCATCGGTCAGGCTTAACCGTACATTCGTACTGCGCGCCGCGACTGGTGTGCTGCCAAGCATGCCAAGCGCGTTGAAACCTGCGACATTGGTGGCGAATCGAACATTGCCGTCGCTCAGCGTCAGCATCGGGCGGCCCGCGTCAGGGCACAAGCGCAACGATTGGCCTCGCAGCGTAAGGCTCGACACCCGTAGCGCGTCAAAGCGGACATTCTGGCAGCCATCATACAAAGTGAAGGCTCCAGCGTTGTAGCGGCCAGATATGGGCACATTCAGCCCGGTTACAAATCCGGCCGGCAAAGGACCGGACATTCGCGCCTGCCCGGCAAACCGCCAAGCGCCATTGGGGACACCATTGAACGCAAGGTTAGACACAGCGAGGCTCGATCCGCCCGAAGCATAAGGCGCGATGACTAGATTGCCCGACCAATTTTGCCCGGACTGCGCGAGCGACACCGTGGCGGCGGGCACATTGGGTCCGGACAGCGTCAGTTGCGCTGGCGCGTCTAGGCGCCAGCCTGTCGAGGTCCCCGTCACACCAAAGGAGCCGCTCTGCCGCAAACGGACGCCTGATGCGCTGGTGAAGGCGAGATCAGCGACGCTGGTGCCGCGACGGCCTTGGAAATCCTGATAGGCATCAAAGTCGAGGCTTGCCGAAAACTGATCGCCAGCGCGTTCCAGAACAGGCGCCATCCGGGCAACTATCGGGCCGACAGGCGTGTCCCTCGTTTGCGCGGCGAGATCGCGAAGTCCGGTAATTGTGCCGCGATCAAATGCGCCGCCGTTGATGGACATGCCCCCACGCGCCGACAAAGCCATGCGGCCATCGGCCAGACCGGCGGTACCCTTCGCATTCAAGACCAACTGGCGCACGGACAGCGGGGCCGAACGGAGTGACCCTTTATCCATCGCAAAGTCGAAGTTGGTGCGCGCCATCTTTCCATCGACCGACAGTTCGCCATTGATGTCCTTTAATTGCGCCTGCGGAATGTTGAGCGCACCTGCCGAATAAGCAAATTTACCATCCCAAGCATCGAAGCGCTCAGACAGCTTGAGATTGGCGTCCAGCCGCGGCGCGACAAGCACCATGCCAGCTTCGCTGCACTGTGCGATGGTAGACGTAATCGGCCCGACCAACCGCGGCTCACGCCATTCGAGCATCAGCTTTCCGTCAAACTTCATGTCCGCCGCCGTGCAACCCGCCGCCTTTATGCCCGGTGAGCGCAGCGAGAGATTGCCCGCAAATTGGTTCCGCAATAGGCCGCTGCCATTGAAGCCGGCGCCAATGACGCCCCACGGCGTATCGATCCGCGCGCGGGCGTTTTTAATATCCATAGCAATGTCAGGCCATTCAAATGGCTCAGTGGATTTTGGGTCTCTGAATTTGTCGAGTTCGCCGAACGACAATTTGCCATCAACATAACGCCCGCGCAGCATGACGCCATCGGCGCGGACATCGCGCAAGTTCGCGCCGGAGAAGTTCAAGGCAACATCGATTTCGACCAGCTTTGCCATCAGGTCCGGTGCTGCGGGATCGCCGATGACAAGGTCGCGGATGCGCTGGGTGCGGAACCCGATGGTGTCGATCTTATAACTTGCCTTTATGCCACGCTCAGCAAACGCGTTCTGCACAAAACGGTCAGCGATGCTGTTCCGTTGCGTCCATGTAAAAACCAACAGGACGGCCAGCAAAGCGCCAACGGCGCCGAAAATGCGGCGCTTCCACCGCACACCGCTATATGGTTGCACATCAACATCGTCGGTCGGTGTTTCGGTGGCAGTATCCTGCATGAGCCTCAAATGCGGGAAAGGCCGTCAGGTTGCAATGCCATTCGCCTTATACGACTTGCGCCAAATACAAAAATCACTGAAAAGCACTATATCACAATAGGATAACGTTGATGATTGATAGCGGGGATAAGACCGAACATCACGGCGCTGGCCACCGCGCCCGTTTACGCAAACGTTTGCTGGAGAAAAATGGTGAGAGCCTGCACGATCATGAGTTGATCGAATATCTCCTCGCGCTCGCCATCCCGCGCCGCGATACCAAGCAGATCGCGAAGGATTTGATCTACCGTTATGGCAGTCTAGCAGCTGTATTGACCGCAGACGCCGACAGCATCTTGCAGGAAAAATGGATGGGCGAAACCAGCGTTGCGGCGTTGAAAATTGTCCAAGTGGCAGCGCTTCGCCTGTTAAGCGAGCCAGTACGCGAACTCCCGATCTTGTCCTCATGGCAATCATTGTTGGATTATTTGCGCGCGGACATGGCGCATCTGACGATTGAACGCGTGCGCACGCTTTATCTCAACAGCAAAAACATGTTGATCCGTGACGAGGTGGCGAGCGAAGGATCCGTTGACCAAGCCGCCATTTACACACGCGAGGTTATCCGCCGGGCAATGGACCTTGGCGCAGCCGCCATCATCCTTGTGCACAACCATCCCAGCGGCGACAGCGCACCCAGCCGGCAGGATATCGCGATGACTCGGGACATTGCCGATGCTGGTAAAAAGTTTGGAATAGCGGTGCACGACCATATCATCATCGGCAAGAATGGATTCAGCAGCATGCGAAGCTCCGGGCTGATTTAACACATTAGTGGGTGGCAAAATGACCGCCGCTCCCGCATAGCCACGATATGCCCTCCCAGAATCCAGCCAAAAAATCCATTGGTCCACGCGAACTGACCGTGATGATGGCGTCGTTAATGGCGCTGAATGCGCTTGCCATCGATGCGATGTTACCCGCCTTTCCCGCAATGGTGCGCGGCTTTGGCCTGACGGATCCAAACCAGATTCAATATGTCATCTCTACGTTTCTGGCGGGAACGGGGATCGGCGCTCTGATCTATGGTCCACTCTCCGACCGTTATGGCCGAAAGCCGATTTTGTTGATTGCAACTATCGGAGCGGCTGTGTTTTCGTTGGCCTGCTCGATCGCGCCTGATTTTGAGACCATGCTCATGATGCGTTTTGCGCATGGGTTACTCGCCGCCGCAATGGGCGTTCTGGTCGTCTCGGTCATCAGAGACCAGTTTGAAGGCGACGCAATGGCGCGGCGGATGTCCACCATTTTCCTGATATTCATGATCGTGCCGATTGTTGCACCCACCATCGGGCAGTTGGTTTTGCTCTTTGCAGGCTGGCGCGTGATATTCGACCTGATGGCCTTCATGGCGGTCTCCGCCGCTATCTGGGTCTATATTCGTCTGCCAGAGACACTAGCGCCTGAAAATGTCATTCCAATCGAACCACACGCGCTGGCCAAGGCGTGGAAGGTTGTCGTCCTTAACCGCAACGCCGCCGGTTATATGATCGGTGCTGGCGTGACTCAGGGCGCATTGTTCGGCTACCTCAACAGTTCCCAGCAGATGTTCGACAAGGTGTTCAACGCAGCCGATTTCTTTACGATTGGCTTTGCAATCATTGCCATCGGCATCGCAGTATCCAATTTCACCAATTCGCGCATAGTCGAGCGCTTTGGCGCACGCCGTGTATCGCAAACGGCGCTTTTGACGTTTATTGCGCTCGGAGCATTGCAATTGCTTGCTGCAAAGTTTGCGCCGACGTCACTGCCGATCTTTCTTGTCTTGCTGACTGGCAATATGGCGATGATCGGATTTATCGGGTCCAACTTTTCGTCAATTGCGATGACTCCCTTTGGTCACGTTGCTGGCGCAGCTTCGTCGTTCCAGACCTTTGTTCGCACGGCTCTCGCTGCCTCGCTCGGCGCACTAATCGGGCAGCAGTTTGACGGGACAGTCTTTCCCGTTGCACTTGGCTTTCTTGGTTGCGGTTTGGTCGCGCTATGTCTCGTCCTGTGGTGCGAAAAGGGGAAGCTGTTCACGCGGCCCGGCACCACACAGCCCCTGCCTTCCAGCCCGCGCGATTAAGGCAAAGAAAAGGGGCGCCGAAGCGCCCCTGTCCTTTTGTTATTTGCGGTTGCCTCAGTCCACGACTGGTCCAGGGAATTCACCCATATCCGGCGCGTCGTCCATCATCTGGTCATGCTGCAAGTTTGAATTGCGCATGCCGTAGACGAAATACAGCACGATGGCTGCAACCAAGAAGTAGATGAAGAACACGAGGACATTGTAAGGCACTGTCGTGATCAGATACAGGCATGACAAGATGCCCAGGATCGGAACGACGGGATACAATGGTACCGAAAAGCCCCGTGGCAATTCAGGTGCCGCGCGACGCAGGTAGATAACCGACAGGCAGACAATGGCAAACGCCGCCAACGTGCCGACCGAGGTCATGTCACCCAGAACGTTGATGTCAAAGAAGCCAGCAGCAACTGCCGTGATCGTTCCGACCAAAAGCGTGTTGATGTAAGGTGTGTGAAAACGTGGGTGCACCTTGGAGAATATCTTCGGCAGCAGACCATCACGGGCCATGGTATAGAAGATACGTGTTTGTGCATACATCAGCACCAGCACAACCGAAGTCAAACCAATGATCGCACCGACCTTGATGGTCTTTGCGAGCCACGACCATTGCGCGCCAAAGCTATCGACCACAACGGCTACTGGATCCGGCACATTCAATGTTCCGTAAGGTACAAGCAAAGTCATGATCGCCGCAACCAGCATGTAGATGACAGTGCAGACAACCAGCGAACCAATGATACCAAATGGCATATCACGCTTAGGGTCTTTGGCTTCCTGACCAGCGGTCGAGACAGCTTCGAAACCGATATAGGCAAAGAACACGATCGATGCGGCACGCATGATGCCATCGACACCAAATTCGCCATCGCCTGTGTTTTCAGGAATGAACGGCGTCCAGTTGGTCGCCATCAATTCCGGCAAGTTGGTGAGAACAATGTATCCGCCAACCAGAATGAACGCAGCCAGCACGCTGACCTTGATAGCCACAATGACGTTATTGACCTTGGCCGATTCAGACACCCCAACCATCAGCAACAATGCGAGCGACATGCAGATTGCAAATGCTGGCAAGTTGAAGATTGCAGTGACAGCGGCGCCATCAACGATCAATGGCGCACCGTCACGCATCACGGCATGTCCGGTAGGTCCCGTGAACTGCGGCGGGATGACGAGGCCGAAATCCGCCAGAAGGCTGACGACATAGCCGCTCCAGCCCACAGCAACCACAGATGCTGCAAGCCCATATTCGAGCAGCAGCAACGCGCCCATGACCCAGGCAACAAATTCGCCCAACGTGGTATAGCTGTATGTATAAGCGGAACCCGACACCGGCAGTGTCGAGGAAAGTTCGGCGTAGCAAAGACCTGCAAAAGCGCAGACGATGCCGGCAACAACGAAGGAAAGCATAACAGCAGGACCAGCGTGCAGTGCGGCCGCGCTACCTGTACGGACAAAAATGCCCGCACCGATGATGCACCCAACGCCTAACAGCAGAAGGTTCCATTTACCCAACGAACGCTTCAGCTCGCTGCTTGCTGACTCTCTTTGTACTTGTGCGATCGTTTTGCGCGCAAACATGCGCTGCATCACGGATTGCTGCTCAACGGCCATCATAATCTCCCCGATGGATTTCTTATCGCGCGGAACCTAGCCTCAAAATGCCACCGCGCAACATAATTTCACCGCATAAGCATGGGCCCGAGCGGTTTTCCACCAAAAATGTGGACATGCAGGTGCGGAACTTCCTGATGCGAATCCATTCCGATGTTCGCGAGCAATCGATATCCGGGTTCAACCAGCCCAAATTCGCGCGAAACATGGCCAACGGCCCGGACAAATCCGGCTATTTCTGCGTCGCTGGCTTTGACGCTGAAATCATCCCAGCTGACATAAGGGCCTTTAGGAATAACGAGGACGTGGACGGGCGCCTGCGGGTTGATGTCGTGAAAGGCCAAGGCCCATTCATCCTCGAAAACCTGCTTGCTGGGTATTTCACCGCGCAAAATCT
>JANPKN010000345.1:0-2056 GCA_031426075.1 Sphingomonadaceae bacterium | reverse complement strand
TGATCTGGCAGCGGCTGCTGTGAATGTGAAGGATTATGTTGCAAAGAATCCAGGTGCGACGCTTGCGGTATCGGGCTTCAACGACCCCACTGGCAATGCCGCCGCCAATGCCGCGCTTTCGAAGAAGCGGGCACAGGCTGTGGGCAAGGTGCTGGAATCGGCAGGCATTCCGGCAGCTGCGATTGAACTGGTGAAGCCTGCTGAAACCACCGACACATCGGGCGATAACACCAACGCCCGCCGCGTCGAGGTCGTCGTGCAGTAATTGCCCGGACGGGCGGCGTGATTGAGCGGTGCCCGTCCACATTTCCGCTTTCCTACATGCCGCGATTTGGACTAGCTGGGCGGATGAACGATATGCTTTGCCTCTGCCCAACCATGATTTCCTGCAGCAGCGGCATTGCGGTGAGGCGCGCTCCCTGTAGACGTGGCCTCAACTTCCTCAACTTTGTAAGCTTTTCTGGACACTTGGGATGACATTCGGATTGCAGGGTTTTGATCTGGAACGATTCGTTCGCGCTACCTTGGCCGAAGACCTTGGTCCTACCGGGCGCGATGTGACTTCGGAAAGTGTAATCCCTGCCGACCTGCGCTTCGCAGGCGTGATGGACAGCCGCGATCCGATTGTGGTGGCCGGCTTACCGCTGGCTGTAGCATTTTTCCGCCATCTCGACCCTGCTATGGAAATCGAAACGCTGGCCGAAGAAGGAGAGCAGGTACCCGCCGGAACCGACCTGATGCGGCTAAAGGGCAATGCCCGCGCGATGCTTACTGCGGAGCGCTCTGCGCTTAACACCGCGCAGCATCTTTCAGGTATCGCGACGATGACGCGGAAATATGTAGACGCGATTGCCGGTACCGGCTGCACTTTGCTGGATACGCGCAAGACCATTCCCGGGCTTAGGGTGGTGGAAAAATATGCGACGCGGATGGGCGGCGCGACGAACCACCGTATGGGCTTGTGGGATGCCGCGATGATCAAGGACAATCATGTCGCAGTCGCAGGCGGTGTCGCCGAAGCCGTGCGGCGGGCGAAAGATGCAGGCGTCGAGCGCATAATATTGGAGGTCGACCGGATTTCGCAGATCGAACCGGGGCTGGCGGCGGGGGCGACGCATCTGTTGCTCGACAATATGGATGTAGCCGAATTGAAAGAGGCTGTGGCGTTGGTCGCGGGCCGCGTTCCGACTGAGGCATCGGGTGGCGTCACACTGGATACCATTCGCGCCAAGGCCGAAACTGGCGTTACCTTTATCTCAGTTGGGCGCCTGACCCAAAGTGCGTCGGCCGCAGACATTGGGCTGGATTTTGAGCAGGCTTAAGGCATTTCTGCCACTATTGCTGGTCGGCGCGTCCGCTCACCAAGGGGCGGTGGCGCAAGCCTGGCAATGCCGTGCACCCAAGTTTTTGCCGCGTCCCGCGCTCGAACTGCCCGAACCGGGGCAGGTGCGGCGAACGCCGGTCGACGGCTATGTGTTGGCCCTGAGTTGGAGCCGAGAGTACTGCCGGGGCAGAGAGCGCGACCCGGCGATGCGTTTTCAGTGCTCCGGGGACATTGGCGATTTTGGCTTTGTTCTCCACGGGCTTTGGCCTGAAGCCAGGGGGCCAAATTATCCGCAATATTGCCGCAGCGTCGGGATACTACCGCGCAAGGTGGTTGCCGATAACATCTGCATGACCCCTTCGCCGCAGCTGTTGCAGCATGAATGGGCCAAGCATGGCACGTGCATGGCCAAAACGCCTGAAGCATATTTCGGCGCGGCAAGTCTTTTATTCAATGCAATTCAATACCCCGACATGGACCGCCTATCTCGGCAGGTGGAGCGGGGTACGCTACTGACTGCGGCTGGGTTGGCCGAAGCATTTGCAGATCTGAACGCTGGCCTGCCAGCGAACGCGGTGAAAATCAAAACCAACCGCAAAGGCTGGCTTGAAGAGGTTCGCATCTGCCTTGGCAAAGACCTGAAGCCCCGCCGGTGTCCGGCCTTTACCCAAGGCGTCGCGGGCAAGTCGACGTTAAAGGTTTGGCGCGGTGGTCAGCCTTCGATGACCCGCG
>JANPKN010000344.1:0-4348 GCA_031426075.1 Sphingomonadaceae bacterium | reverse complement strand
TGTAATCGCCATGGTTGAAACGCCTGATGGTCGTAGCTTGTCCCTTCGGCATGGATGTGTACGCCATGACACAATTGCTGCACATGCTTGTGAAAGGTCGGCTCAAACCATATTTCGCGCAAACTGCAGCCCTTGAGCCATAGTGGCGCGAAGCTTTGCATCTCGGCAATGACGGCACGCGTATCGATATCGGGCGCGCCAAAAATCTCGAGCGGGCGTGTTGTTCCCCTTCCCTCGGACAATGTCGTGCCCTCAAGCATAACGGTACCCGCATAAGCGCGTGCCATGTTGATATTCGGCGCATTCGGGCTTGGGTTGATCCACAGCCGGTCCGCTGGCCAGCCGAAACCCGGCGCGGCTTCGGGCGCATATCCCTCCATCGCAATCACGCGATAGTCAACGTCGATTTTGTAGTGATCAATGAACCACTGGCCAAGCTCACCCAGCGTCAAGCCATGCCGCATTGGCATTGGACCTGCCCCTACAAAGCTTTCCCATCCAGAACGCAATGTAAGCCCCTCTACGGGGCGTCCAGCGGGGTTTGGCCGGTCAAGGACCCAAACTGTCTTTCCATGCTCTGCCGCGGCCTCAAGCACGTACAGCAATGTCGTGATGAAGGTGTAAATCCTGCAGCCCAAATCCTGCAGGTCGATCAAGATGACATCGAAGGTGTCCATCGACTCTGGCGTTGGGCGGCGAACCTCGCCATACAGGCTGAACACCGGGATGTTGTGCGCAGGGTCCATGAAATCCGGCGATTCCATCATATTGTCCTGCTTGTCACCGCGCAGGCCGTGTTGTGGGCCAAATGCGGATGTTATCTTGACGTCACCCACGGCAGCGAGCGCATCCAGCGCGTGGGTAAGATCAGCGGTAACGGAGGCAGGATGGGCCAGCAGAGCCACGCGCCGCCCCTTCAAGAGAGCGCGGAGTTCAGGCTCGGCCAAAAGGCGATCAATTCCGAATTTCATGGCGCGCTTCGTGCCTCCAGTTGCACGGCAAAGCAATCCCTATGATGAAAATCTGGCTTGCCCGGTGGATGGGCAACGGCCCAATAAGAGATATCTCCGTTTTTGGTTGCGACGACGGCGCTGATGCCTGCAGACAATTTGCGCGCATGCCAAGCAACCGGCAGTTGGAGCGATGCCGATAAGGTGAGGATATTGCCGTTTTGCTTAACCTCAATGCTGGGTGCGCTAGTCTCCAGTTCAGACATGCCGTCACGGTAGCTTGCAAACTGATACGCGGCCCATTGACCCGATGGCGCCAAATT
This sequence comes from Sphingomonadaceae bacterium, assembly GCA_031426075.1. Taxonomy (GTDB): domain Bacteria; phylum Pseudomonadota; class Alphaproteobacteria; order Sphingomonadales; family Sphingomonadaceae; genus Sphingorhabdus_B. Next base: position 3,075 of record JANPKN010000344.1, on the reverse strand, counting down.
ATATTCAAGGTAGGAACTATCTTCGAAATGACAGACAAATAATTCAAAACAAGTACTTTTCCAGAGACCATCAACGCGATTCTCCGCTGCGTGTGCTGCGATTTCCAGCGTTTCCAGCGCGCCGGCAACGCGATAAATGATCCCGATTTCACCGTTCTGCGCATGCGAAATCGTGACGGCTAGACTTTCCACGCCATTTGCGTCGGACTGTGGATGACAAATCAATGGAATTTCTGTCATCGAAATATTGGCCAATGTCGAAACTCCATGCTAGGCGCGGGCGCGCTATGACTGCTTATAAATCCGATCTCCTGCGCCTGCTTGATGCACGTGGCTATATTCACCAGACAACGGACGCCCCGGCGCTTGACGCATTGGCATCACAAGAGATTGTCCCTGGCTATATCGGCTTCGACGCCACCGCGCCATCGCTTCATGTGGGCAATCTGGTGTCGATCATGCTGCTGCGCCGCTTGCAGCAGGCCGGTCATAAACCGGTGGTTGTCATGGGCGGCGGGACGACGCGTATCGGCGACCCCACGGGCAAAGACGAAGTCCGCAAGATGCTGACTGACGAGACGATCGAGTCCAACATCAACTCGATCCGCACGGCCTTTGAACGTTTTCTGACGTTCGGCGATGGTCCGACCGATGCAGTGATGGTCAATAACCATGACTGGCTGGGCAAGCTTGGCTATATCGAGTTGCTCCAGCAGGTCGGCACGCATTTCACGATCAACCGCATGCTGACATTCGATTCGGTGAAGCTGCGGTTAGAACGCGAACAGCCGATGACCTTCCTCGAATTCAATTATATGATCCTGCAAGGCTATGATTTCCGACACCTCAGCAAAACTATGGGTGTGCGCTTGCAAATGGGCGGGTCCGACCAATGGGGCAATATTATCAACGGCATGGAGCTCGCGCGCCGTATGGATGGTACGGAGGTGTTTGGGCTGACAACGCCTTTGATTACCAAGTCCGATGGCTCAAAGATGGGCAAGTCGGTTTCGGGCGCGATTTGGCTGAACCGCGAACAATTGCCGGACTATGACTATTGGCAATTTTGGCGCAACACCGATGACCGTGACGTTGGCCGGTTCTTGCGCTTGTTCACGGATGTGCCGCTCGACGAGATTGCAAGGCTTGAGTCGCTCGGCGGTTCGGAAATCAACGCAGCGAAGATTGCCTTGGCCAATGCAGCCACTGAATTGTGCCGTGGTGCAAATGCAGCGGCGCATGCAGCGGAGACTGCGCGTAAAACATTCGAAGAAGGCGCAACCGGCGGCGACCTGCCAACATTTGAGGCATCTGGAGACATATCCGTCATCGATGCCTTGGTTGCTTTGAACTTCGTCGCATCAAAAAAAGAAGCGCGCCGGATGATTCAGGGCGGCGGCGCCCGCGTCGACGGTGACGTTGTCACAAACGAGGATGCGGCCATCGCAATGCGGACTTCCCCGGTCAAAATCTCCGCTGGAAAGAAAAAACACGGCTTAATCAGCTTTATACAGGTTGCGAACGCTTAAGAGAGCGCGACTTTACCAATTATTCGTAACTTGGACCTAGCGTGTTGCTTCAATCAACAAGCACACGGGGTGCGATAAATGGCGCAAGCATTACAAAATTCAGACATGGACTTACGCCGAGCGGCCCGCCACCGCGCGAACCATAAGGTGATCGCCGAGAGCAAGTTGCATGGTGACCAAAATATTCACATCGTAAATGTGTCTGCGCATGGCTTTATGATCGACAATAACCCCGGTTATGAACGCGGAGAGCGTGTTGAACTAAGATTGCCGGTCATTGGCCGGATTGAAGCACTTGTCATTTGGACTGTGGAGCAGAGGGCCGGTTTCCAATTTGAGCGTGTTTTGCGTTTGCCGGATTTTCTGGCTCTGCTTGACGTGATTGGTCCAAAAAGCCGCTAACCGCCGCGCAGGGTCGCAACGCCTGCATCCCGCTCAAACAGATATAATGCAATACGCGCCGCCTGTCCGCGCGCGCCATCGAGTCCTCCGTCGCGGTCAAGCAACAGCCGTGCGTCATCTGCCGCAACGCCTATCAGTTCGCGCACCTGCTCAGGCGTAGCGACGCGAAACGGGTTTTCGCCGGACTGGCGCGTGCCCAACAACTCGCCTGCCCCACGTAGTTTGAGATCCTCCTCGGCAATCCGGAAGCCATCGTTCGTTTCGCGCATCAAAGCCAGCCGTGCGCGCGCCGTTGCGCCAATTTGCGTGCTGCGAACGAGGATACAGACCGATTTTTCCGATCCACGGCCAACACGCCCGCGTAACTGATGTAGCTGGGCAAGACCGAAACGATCCGCGGCCTCAATCACCATCAGGCTGGCGTTCGGGACATCCACGCCAACTTCAATCACGGTCGTCGCGACAAGCAATCGCGTTTCCCCAGCGACAAAGCGTTCCATGACGGCATCTTTCTCCGGCCCGCGCATCCTGCCATGCACAAGTGCAACCTGGTCACCGAAGCGCGCGCGAAGCTGCTCAGCCCGTTGTTCGGCGGCAGCAAGGTCGCTTTTGTCGCTCTCCTCAACCAGGGGGCACACCCAAAAAGCCTGCTTGCCTGCGGCAAGATGTCGCGCAACGCCATCGACCAGTTCAATTAGCCTGTCTTGGGACATCACTCTGGTTTCAACGGGCGTCCGTCCGGGCGGAAGCTCATCCAAAATGGAGCTATCCATTTCGCCATAAGCAGCAAGCGCGAGGCTGCGCGGGATTGGGGTGGCGGTCATCACCAACAAATGCGGGACGCCCCTGCCCTTGCGCGACAGCATGAGCCGTTGCGACACACCGAAACGGTGCTGCTCGTCAATCACCGCGACCGCCAACGCCTTATAAGTCACAGCCTCCTGAAATATCGCATGGGTGCCGACGAGAATATGGATCGACCCATCGGCAAGCCCCATCAAAGTTGCCTCACGCAGACTGCCTTTTTCGCGGCCTGTTAGGATCGCGATGTTGATGGGCAAGCCCGAGAGCAATTTTTGCAGGCTAGCATAATGTTGCCTTGCCAGAATTTCCGTGGGCGCAAGCATCGCCGATTGCATGCCGG
>JANPKN010000343.1:0-19238 GCA_031426075.1 Sphingomonadaceae bacterium | reverse complement strand
TCAGGCAGCTTGACCGACACGATGGCAGTCAGGCCTTCACGCATGTCATCGCCCGTCAGCGTTACCTTTTCCTTTTTCAACACACCCGATTTTTCGGCGTAGTTGTTCAAGGTGCGAGTCAGCGCGGAACGGAACGCGGCCAAATGGGTGCCGCCGTCACGCTGCGGGATGTTGTTGGTGAAGCACAATACATTTTCGTAATAGCTGTCATTCCACTCAAGCGCGACATCAATGGCAATCCCATCGCGATGCGACGTAATCGTAATGGGTTCCGCCAGCAATGCAGCCTTGTTGCGATCGAGATATTTCACGAAAGCGCCGATGCCGCCTTCGTAATAGAGGTCATGTTCTTTGACATCGGAATGCCGGTTGTCACGCAGCAAGATGCGAACGCCCGAGTTCAGGAACGCCAGCTCGCGATAGCGATGCTCAAGCTTGTCGAAATCGAATTCCAGCACGTTCTTGAACGTATTGGTCGATGCCATGAAGGTCACGCGCGTGCCCTTTTTGGGCTTGCCATCAACCACAGGCGCGTCACCGCGAACAACGAGAGGTCCAACGGCATCGCCATGCTCAAAACGCATCCAATGCTCTTTGCCTTCACGCCAGATCGTAAGTTCAAGGAACTCCGACAGGGCATTCACCACCGACACACCAACGCCATGCAATCCGCCTGAAACCTTGTAGGCATTGTCGTCGGACGTGTTCTCGAATTTGCCGCCTGCGTGCAACTGGGTCATGATAACCTCGGCTGCTGAAACGCCCTCTTCCTTGTGCATACCGGTCGGGATGCCGCGACCATTGTCCTCGACAGAGACCGACCCATCAGGGTTCAATTCAATCAGCACCAGGTCGCAATGTCCGGCCAGTGCTTCATCAATCGCGTTATCCGATACCTCGAACACCATATGGTGCAAGCCGCTGCCGTCGTCCGTATCGCCAATATACATGCCCGGCCGCTTGCGCACTGCGTCGAGGCCCTTCAGAACTTTGATACTGTCGGCACCATATTCGTTCTGATTGGGGTTTGCTGCGCTGTCCGCAGAGGGGTTATTTTGCGGGTTTTCCGGTGTTTCATCAGTCATCAGTGGACCATAGGCGGAAACCCCAAAAAACCCAAGGAAAAGCGGCCAAAAACAGCTATTTTTCCACAATCTTTTGTGGTTGGTGTCAACGTGATTTGCCATCCCAATATTGCCATCGAAAAATAGGCAATGAAACTTTTCAATATCCCGCTAAATCATCGGCTAAAGCAGAGGCTCAGGAGATGAAATCATAATGCATATAGAGTCTGAACTTGAAAAATCATTCGGTGACTTCAGTGCACTCATTGGCGCTTGGGCCGACGAGAAGCCCGATACCTTGGCGCTTGCTGACAGCAGTAGCGAGCTAACGTGGCTCGATGTGGCGCAGTTGACAGCGCGCATAGCTGCGCAGCTTCAACGCGACGGGCTTCAGCACGGTCAGGCAGTTGCCATATTGGGAACCAGCAATGTTCAATATGCTTTGGTATATCTTGCAGCAATTCGCGCAGGAGGGTGCGCAGCGCCGCTCACAAAATCAGCAGCACCAGCGCAGTTGGCCGCAATGCTCAGAGACTCAGGGGCCATGCATCTTTTCGTAGATGCCGCGAAATTGGCAGACTTGGACGGGGTCGCATTAGGCGATGTCAAAATCGTCATGCTGGACAAGTCCGTTGGTGATTATCCACATTTGACGGAGTGGATGGCGCAAGAAGGTGCGCAGTTTGTAGCGACGCCGCCCGCTGCGACCGATCCGTTCAACATCATTTACTCCAGCGGAACAACGGGAACGCCAAAGGGTATCATTCATTCGCACGGCATGCGCTGGCACCAGATGGCAGGTGGGTTCAAATCGATCTACAGCCGCGACACGCGGTCATTGGTGTCGACGCCCTTATATTCGAACACAACATTGGCGGTTTTCCTGCCCACGATGTGCCATGGCGGCTTTGCGCGGATCATGGAGAAGTTTGATGCACTTGCTTATCTCGGCCATGCGCAGACCGACCAGACCACCCACACCATGCTCGTGCCTGTCCAATATCAACGGTTGTTGGCGCATCCCGATTTCGGAAGTTATGATCTGAACAGTTTTATCGTCAAATTCTGCACAAGCGCGCCGTTTGCTGCCGAGTTGAAGGCGGAAGTCCTGAAGCGTTGGCCAGGCGGACTGGTCGAGATTTATGGCATGACCGAAGGGGGCGTAGTCTGCATGTTGCAGGCCCACCACCATCCGGACAAGTTGCACACCGTCGGGCAACCCGTCACGGGTCATGAACTGATTGTCTTGGACGACGAAGACAATCGACTGCCATCCGGTTCCAAGGGCATATTGACTGGTCGCTCGCCGACCATGATGTCCGGTTACAAAAACCAGCCAGACAAGACGCGCGAAATGGAATGGCGTGACGAAGATGGTAACATCTGGCTGAAAACCGGCGATATCGGCATAGTCGATGAAGACGGCTTCGTATCCATCGTGGGGCGCGCAAAGGACATGATTATTTCCGGTGGCTTCAATATCTACCCCAAGGATCTAGAGGAATTGTTAGAAGAACAGCCCGAAGTTGCCGAAGCGGCGGTGGTGGGCATGCCGTCGGAAGCTTGGGGGGAAACGCCCGTTGGGTTCGTGCGGCTGCAGGATGAATCGGTGTCGCCGGATATCATTTTAGAGCGGGTCAATGGGCAGTTGGGTAAAACGCAGAGGATTTCGGTGCTCTATACCATCGACGAAATGCCGCGCAGCCATATTGGCAAATTATTGAAGACAGATTTGCGGTTGTTAGCGGCGGAGAAGCAGATTGGACGGTAAATTCGGCCCTGACTTGGCCGCAGTTATCTCGGTTTTGCAGACGGCATTGACCCCGGCGTTCCTGCTGGTCGCTGTGGGCAGCCTGCTCAATGTGTTGACTGGCCGGCTGTCGCGTATCGTTGACCGGTCACGCGATTTGCAGCGCCAATATACCGAAACAGACGGTACGGCGCATGAACGGGTGGTTCGTGAATTGCGGATTATCGAAAAGCGTATGCGCGTCGTTGGATCGTCGATTTTGTTTGCGGTTCTTTCCGCCATTTCAGTGTGTATCATGATTGTCGCGCTGTTTGTGCTTGGGCTGACCAACACGTCTGCCGCTTGGGTCGCGGTAGCATTGTTCATGTTGGCACTGGCATTGTTATCGGCGTGCCTGTTTCAGTTTGTCCGTGAAATCCGGCTGGCGACATATGCGATTTATGTGCCGGAGGAATATCTGGAATTACCACCGGCTACGGAACTTGGGGCACGAAAACGGCGTAAGCCGATTTAGCACCTATGATCACTCTTATCGTCGTCATAGTTACTGTCTCTGCCGCATTGCTGGTTGGAGCCTGTTGGGGCGTATACGGAAAGCTGTCTGACCGGACAGAGGGCTTCTTGGTCGCGGTCGCAGGCGGCGCACTGATCATGTCGGTGATCACCGAGCTTGTCGAGCCATCGGTGAAGGATGGCAGCTTATGGGTTGCAATGGGAGCGTTGGCAGTGGGCGCGGCACTGTTTTCGGCGGCTGATTATTGGATAGATGAAAAGTTGAAGTCGGACGAGGGGGTAGGGCTGTTAGCCGCGATCACATTCGACGGCGTCCCGGAAAATCTGGCTTTGGGTGTTGCGCTTATTGGTGCGTCGGTTGGCGAAGTCGCCGCGTTGGCAGGCGCGATTCTATTGTCAAACATTCCCGAAGCAGCAGGCGGTGCGCGGGGGATGAAGAAAGGTGGGATGAAGGCACTTACGATTTTTGCCTTATGGGGTGGGGCCACGGTCTTGCTCGCCGCCGCTGCCATGCTTGGCTATTTCACGCTTGAAGGAGTCCATCCAAATGTGTTGGCGGCAATCCGCTGCATTGCGGCAGGGGCGGTGGTTGCGTCGTTGGCGACGGAAGTGTTCCCTAAAGCGTTTAAGGAAGATCATCATCTCGCAGGCGTCGCAACGGCATTGGGGTTGATGGTTGCGGTCTTGCTTGAAAGTCTTGGCGGCTAAGCCGCTGTTCCCTTAATCTTCTGCACCCGGGCAACCACTTCGGCCCGAATGGCGGGTGTTACAAACTTCCCTATTTCGCCGCCGTAAATGGCAATTTCCTTCACCAGTCGCGAAGCGATTGGTTGTAGCGAGACGTCAGCCATCAAAAACAATGTTTCGACGCGATCGTTCAACTGGCGGTTCATGCCCGTGAGTTGATATTCATATTCGAAATCGGTGACCCCCCGAATGCCTCGAATGACGGTGCTTGCACCTTGGGCTTCGGCAAAATCCATCAACAATGAGTTAAACCCGACAACGCGAATATGAGCTGAACCGATGCTCGCGACTTCGCGCTCGACCATGGCGATCCGCTCATCATCGGAAAACATGGGTGATTTTGCAGCGTTCGTGGTTACGCCAATGATAAGTTCATCCACTAGTCTTGCGCCCCGCCGGATGATGTCCATATGGCCCAAGGTGATGGGGTCAAAAGTGCCGGGATACACGCCAATCCGGTGAGTCATTCAGCGATCCCTCTCGGTGATGTAATTCGCAATGGCACGCAAAAGATCGGCTTCCGAGCCATAAGTAGACAGATGTTCATTGGCCTGTTGTACCAACATATCGGCCTGCTGCTTGGCGCGATCGAGACCCATCAGCGAAACAAAAGTGCCCTTGCCTGCTGCCGCGTCCTTTTGAAGTGCCTTGCCTGCCAGTTCTGGATCGCCTTCTACGTCCATGATGTCATCGGCAATCTGGAATGCGAGGCCAATGTCGCGTGCGTAACCGCGCAGATGCGTACGGCCCTCGGGCGGGATGTGTCCCAATATCGCGCCCATCTCGACACTCGCGGCAATAAGCGCGCCGGTCTTGAGTGCTTGCAGGCGCATAACGGTTTGTAAATCAAATGCCGACTTTTCGGCCTCTATGTCCATCATCTGGCCACCTGCCATGCCTTCCGGACCGCTGGCCAGTGCTAGAGTCGACACCAGCTCGCCGCGAATGAACGGGTCCGTGTGTGTTTGCGAACTCGCCAAAATCTCGAAGGCCAAAGCATGAAGGGAATCGCCTGCCAGAACCGCGGTGGCGTCATCGAACGCGCGGTGCACCGTTGGTTTGCCGCGGCGCATGTCATCATCATCCATGCAAGGCAAGTCGTCATGCACTAACGAGTACACATGGATGGCCTCGACCGCCGTGCCTACGCGTAAAGCCACTGCACGGTCCACATGGAACAGCGCTGCAGTTGCGGTGACAAGTAACGGCCGGAGACGCTTGCCGCCGCCAATTGCGGCATGTCGCATAGCCGCATACAGGCGGTCCCGCGTATCACCTGGCAATTGCAAAAGTACGTCAAATTGCTGATCAATGTCGACCGCGATTTGGGCCAGCGAATCCTGTAACAATGATGGTTGGGCAGCCATGATGTTTATCCAGCATCGAAGGGCGTGGTACCCGCGGGCGCTCCGTCGGGCCCGAGCGTAATGGCTTCGATGCGCGCCTTCGCCGTATCGAGCCTCTGTTGGCACAAGGCCCGCAAGGCGTTACCGCGCTCGTAAAGCGCGATGGATTCATCCAGCGGCGCTTCACCACTTTCCAACTTATGGACGATGTCTTCAAGCGCACGCAGCGCCTGTTCGAAATTCATGTCGGCTACGTCTTGAGTCATGCAACTGCAATGACGCCCACCGCCCATGGGGTCAAGTGCTTCGCTCCATCGAAATTATCGGCCATTTGGCCCTAAATCCACTTCACAATAATGCTGCGCTGCGGCAAAGGCGGTGTCCTATGACAAAAAACCTCATCCTTCTCGCCCCGTTGTCTTTGCTTGCTTTGGCTGCGTGCAACTCATCTGAAACCCCTGCGACAGCTGAAAATGCTGCCGAAATGGCTGCTACACCTGCCGCTGATATCGAATTGCCACCTGCAATCACTGCGACTGGCACCTATCGCTGCGCCGACAATACGATCCTTTATGTTGACTTCCTCGGCAAAAACGAGGCTGCGGATATTCGCGTTGGCGAAAAATCTGCCATTGCTGTTCGCGTGACCGCGCCAAAGGCAGAAGTGCCTGCCGCAGACGCAGCTCCGGGATCAACTGCAGCAGAGCCTGCAGGTCCATTGACCTCGGCTGATGGTGAAAGCTCGCTTTCCGGTAGCGGTGATCAGATCAATGTAAAGCTTGCTGGCAAAGGCGCTCAAACCTGCAAGAGCTAAACATCTCCACGTGAACATTTGAAAAAGGGTCGGACTTTCCGGCCCTTTTTTTATACGCCCGACTTTAACAACCAATCGTGGAATATCTTGACGGCGCGTTGCTTCAGCGCGCGCGGGCGGCAGACGAAATAATAGCTATACGGGCTTTCAACTTCAGCATCAAACAGCCGTGTCAGGCGCGGGTCGCGGGCGTCGGAGAAATGGCTTCCGTGCATGATGGCAACGCCAAGCCCATTCGCAGCGGCCTCAAGCATCAATGCGCCGCTGTCGAGGCTGTCGATTGCTGCTGGCTTCAGACGCGGAACGCCCATGGCTTGCCGCCAGGCGTCGAATATCATGGGCATATCGCTGTGGACCATGACGGTATGCTTCGATAAATCTTCCGGTTTTGCGACATTATGCTCCTTCGCCCATTTTTCGGAAGCGATTGCATAAACGAGATTGCGGTCGAGGCGGACACTGTAGAGCTTCGGGTCGACCTCAGCGGCGATAATAATCGCTGCGTCAACGACGTCACCAAGCAGATTTTCGGCATGGCCAGAGGTATCAACATCGATATGAAGCTTGGGAAATGCCTTGCGCAGTTCAGGCAAGCGCGGAATCAGCCGTTGCGAGCCAAAAAGCGGCAATAGCCCCAGGCGCAGGCGGTATTCCCCGCCACGGCCTGCCAACTCGTCCACCGCCTCTGCCATGGCGTCCATCGCAGGTTCAACGGCGGCCAGCAAAGCCTCACCGTCGGCATTGATGACCATTGCTTGAGCACGGCGGTCAAAAAGTGATTTGCCAATAAAGTCTTCAAGCGCCTTGATCCGGCGGCTAAGCGCAGGCGGTGACAATGCGAGTTCGCTTGCGGCGGCTTTGGCGGAGCCAAGTTTGGCGACGCGCAGAAACGCTTCGAGCGAACGTAATGGCGGCAATCTGCGCATATCATCTCCTCATTTTGTCGCACTGCAACAAAACCTGTTTGCTTACGCGATCGTGCAAATGTCGCGAAATTCAGCATAAACCTGTAATTTGCAGTTGCATCATTTGCAACAGCTATTGCACTGTTCGCACTTGCACAATAAATGAAATATCGCCATACGGGAAAAGCCTTATAGGCATCCTCTCCTAAAGACTTTTTAAGGGTCGACTTCGGTCGGCCCTTTTTTTTGCCCAACTTCCGGTAATCGGTGTCGCAATTTCAGGAACAACGCCTATTTTGGTGTCTTAACAATGATGAGGCAGTCAATGTCGCCCAAATCCAAATCGCCAAAATTGCAGGTAGCAAACGCCAAGCTTGAAGATTCAGGCCGGGGGCTTGCGCGCATGTCGCACCAGTTCATGGCGGCAAACAATATTGCGCAAGGTGACGTGATAGAAATCGTTGGGAAGCGCAACACCGCTGCTCGTGCAGTTGATCCTTATCCGGAAGATGAAGGTCTTGAGGTCGTTCGCATTGACGGCCTTCAACGTGCAAATGCTGGGGTGGGCGCGGGAGATTATGTGGAGGTCCGCAAAGTTGTATCAAAGGCCGCTACCAAGGTGGTGTTTGCGCCAGCGCAACGGGAAATCCGTCTTGAAGGGCCTTCGCAAGCTTTGAAGCGTAGCTTTCTGGGGCGGCCTGTGGTGGCGGGCGATGTGGTTGCAACGCATGGGCAGCAACGCGTGGCACCTGACGATATGCCGCCGCAATTGCGTCAGATGCTGGCGGCACCTGCCTTTGCTCTGGCGGAAATCCGCCTGACGGTCGTGTCGACTGTGCCCAAGGGCATTGTGCATATCGACAACGATACCGAGGTTGAATTGCGCGCCGAATTTGCGGAAGCCAAAGAGGGACGCCGTGCCGATGTAACGTATGATGACTTGGGAGGCATGGGCGACACTATCAAGCAATTGCGCGAGATGGTGGAGCTTCCCCTGCGCTATCCCGAATTGTTCACGCGGCTGGGCGTTGACCCGCCACGCGGCGTGTTGCTGCATGGCCCACCCGGCACTGGCAAGACACGGCTTGCGCGCGCGGTGGCCAATGAAAGCGAGGCGGAGTTTTTCTTAATCAATGGTCCCGAAATCATGGGTTCGGCCTATGGCGAATCGGAGAAGAAGCTCCGCGAGATATTCGAGGCCGCGACCAAGGCTGCACCGTCTATCCTGTTTATTGACGAGATTGATTCGATCGCGCCGAAACGCGATCAGGTGCATGGCGAGGCCGAAAAACGGTTGGTGGCGCAGTTGCTCACACTGATGGACGGGCTTGAACCGCGCACCAACCTTGTCGTGATCGCAGCCACAAACCGGCCAGAGGCAATTGACGAGGCGTTGCGCCGTCCAGGCCGATTTGACCGTGAGATCATTGTTGGCGTGCCGGACGAAAGTGGTCGCCGCGAAATTCTGGCTATTCACACCCGCGGAATGCCGCTTGGACCGCGGGTTGATTTGAAGGAGCTCGCGCGCACAACTTATGGCTTCGTCGGAGCTGACCTGTCCTCGCTGACACGGGAGGCTGCGATTGAGGCGGTGCGCCGTATCATGCCGAAAATCGACTTGGCGAGCGGGACGATCCCAACCGAAGTTCTTGAAAGCCTTAAAGTCACGCGCGACGATTTCTTCGAGGCGCTCAAGCGGGTTCAGCCGTCCGCGATGCGTGAAGTCATGGTGCAGGCACCTGATGTCCGCTGGGAGGATATTGGCGGCCTTGATGACGCCCAGATGCGGCTTAAGGAGGGGGTCGAGCTTCCCCTGCGTAACCCGGATGCCTTCCGCCGTCTGGGCATTCGGCCAGCCAAGGGATTCCTGCTGTATGGTCCACCGGGCACGGGGAAAACCTTGCTGGCCAAGGCTGTGGCGCGCGAGGCGGAGGCCAACTTCATTGCCACCAAATCGTCCGACCTGTTGTCCAAATGGTATGGCGAGAGCGAGCAACAAATTGCGCGCCTTTTTGCCCGTGCGCGCCAAGTTGCGCCGTGCATCATATTTTTTGACGAAATTGATAGCCTTGCACCGTTACGTGGCGGTGGCCGAGGGGAGCCGCAAGTCACCGAACGCGTTGTGAACACCTTGCTCGCAGAAATGGATGGGCTTGAAGAGTTGCAGTCAGTGGTCGTGATTGGCGCAACGAACCGGCCGACTTTGCTTGATCCTGCTTTGTTGCGTCCCGGACGGTTTGATGAGCTTGTCTATGTCACGGTTCCCGACAAAGGCGGGCGACGCAGGATATTGGGCATTCACACCGTCAAAATGCCGATCGGCAAGGATGTCGATCTCGACGAGATTGCAGAACGGACCGAACGTTACACCGGCGCTGATCTGGAAGATCTGGTGCGGCGTGCCGGGCTTTTTGCTTTGCGTGAGGGCGGTAATGACGTGAAAGAAGTCAACATGGCGCATTTCAGCCAAGCGCTAAATGCCTCGCGCGCTACCGTTACTGTCGAAATGGAAGAAGAATATGGTACGATGGAGAACAAGCTGAAGGCGGCCGCGCTTCAGCCGCAGGGCATGGGCTTTGTCTCACCTGGAATGATGAAGCCAGTCCGCGATTTCAAGCATGATCCTTAAATTTGCGGGACGACCAACGCGCGTCGTCCCCAAATAATCAGGAAAAGCAAGGATGCCGAGATGAGGATGAATGTTGCCGGTTCCCAATAGTTGAACAAAGCTACGCCAACAGCGGGGGCGACGATATAGGCTGCGCCGTTGATCGAGGCAATTTTGCCAGCCACGTCGCCTTGCTCATGTCGCCGCACCGCCAAGGATGCGCCGGCCGTAAAGCCGGGACGGAACAGCCCAAAGCCAAGCGACGCAATCGCAAAGCCGGTGCTGATGCCGTAAAAATCATAGCTGATGCCCGTCAATATGGTGCCAATTAACGCGAGGATCGCACCCAAGAGTACTGAACTGCGGGCGGCGAGCGACAGCATGGGGATGAGGCCCCATTGCGCCAGTAGGGTTGCCATGGCGCCAATGAGCATCACCGACCCACTGGCCTGCACCGCCTCCCACGGCTCGTCCTGCAACCCAAGCCGGTCGCGGACCAGAAAACCCACCACGCCCAAGATGATTGCCTGCGCATGCCCGCCAATCAGCCCGGCAATAAGCCACGACGCCATCCGTTCGTCGCGCCAAGGCAGACGCACTTCCGTCGCGGGCAACACCGAACCCAAGGCTTCCCCATCAACATCTTCATCATCGGGCGAATTCATGGACGCCGAATTTGGATAAGCCGCAACCGCGCCGCGCGCTTCAAAACGCGGGGTGTCGTTGGGCAATTGGACATGTAGTGCAATCAGCACGGCAACACCAAAGGCGGCAAACATGATAAGTGGTCCAGCGAGGCCAAAAGGCGGAAACAAGAAATAATGCGCAGTGGCAGGGCCAATGACAGTGCCGACGCCAAAGGACGAGGCAAGCATCGACAATGCTTTGGTACGTTCGGCCCGCTCGGTGCGGGCGGCGACATACGCTTGCACCGCGGGCGGAGCGGCTGAGCCGAAACCGCCGTATAGGCTTCGGAATAAGGCAAACAGGACGAAGGTGACCACTGGGCCAATGAGGCCAGCTAGCCCAAGCCACAGCACGAGCCCACACATGCCCATTGAGGCGATAAAACCGATGATTCCAACGCTCATCAATTGCTTACGGCCCCGGCGATCAGAAAGCCGTGCCCATTTGGGTGCGGTGATAACCCATAACAAAGCAGACCAGCTAAAAGCCAGGCTAACCCAGACGTCAGGCATATCCAGTTCGCTTGCGATGGCAGGGAGTGCGGACTGCATGGCGGTGTTGCCAGCCGCCGCGACAAGCATCACGAGAAACAGTACTACAACGCGGCTATTGGGAATGGCTTGAACCGCGCTCATGGCTTTTTCCAATCATAACTGCGTTTCACTTGCGCGACATGTAGGCTGTATTCTGAATACCAGCGGTCACGACCAGCATCGCGGATAGCTGCATGGACGGGGTGATCGCGCCACGCCTTCGCGCTCTCCTCGTCTGTCCAATAGCTGACGGTTATACCAAGCCCGTCCGCGCCACGCACCGAATCCATCCCAATGTAACCCTCTTGTTGCGCCGCCAGTTCATCCATCATCGTGGCGGCTTGTGCGTAGCCCTTGGCGTCCAGTTCCGTGCGCTGCGCCACAAAAATAACCGATATGGTGCCACAGTTTAGCTTTGCCATTGTAGCGGCATAGGGCCGTTAGTTAATGTATTGCAAGCCGAGTGGAACAGATAGTTGCTTAATGCGGTTGCATAAATGGCGTCAATTTGCGACTGCATGCGCCTCGTGACAACTGTCCCCGGACCCATCGCATGACATTTTCGACCTTGGCTAAAACGACGGTAGTCGACCGTATCAAAGCCCGTGCTAGCCGCTTTTTCGGCCCTTGGGGTGTTTTCTTCAAAGGCTTTATCAAGCATCCCGTAATGGTCGGATCGATCATACCGTCATCGTCTTTGACAGTGAAGAAGATGCTTGCGCCAGTCGATTGGGACAACACAAAGCTGTTCGTAGAATATGGTCCGGGCATTGGCACATTCTGCCAGCCGGTATTGGACCGCATGCGTCCCGATGCGACCCTGTTGGTCATTGATCTGAACGAAGATTTTATTGAATATCTGCGGCACACCATCCGCGACAGCCGTTTCATTGCGGTGCATGGCTCGGCTGCTGACGTGAACGAGATTATCAACAAATTTGGTTTCAAGCATGCCGATTACATATTGTCCGGTCTGCCGTTTTCGACACTTCCGAACAATCTCGGACCCGTAATTGCAGAAGAAACGGCAAAGGCGATCCGGCCCGGTGGTGCGTTCCTTGTTTATCAATTCCGCGCCCGCGCACGTGATTTCATGGCACCGCATTTTAACAAAATTGATAATGGTTTTGAGTTTTGGAATATCTTGCCCTGCCACCTGTTTTGGGGCTGGAAAGAGTGACTATTTGTTCCGGATCAGGCCAAACTTGATTCGCCGGCCGATGGTGTAGTCGACCGAATTGACAAGAAAATAGGCAAGCCCGGCCTTAAACCGATACCAGTAACTGTCCCGCGCCTTCAACAATATGCGCGTTTGTTCTTCTGATTGGGTCACCAACTGGTCAATCAGCTTGCGCATATGTGATGATAGCCCGGCGTCCTTGATACGTACCATGATTTCCAGATTGATGAACATGCTCCGGACATCCAGGTTAGCTGAGCCGATATAGACCGTGTCATCAATGACCATCAGCTTCATATGCAGCGGGCGTGGCTGATATTCGAAAATCCGCGTCTTCCGACGTAACAGATAGCGATAAAGCACACGCGCCGCGGCGATAGTCGCCCCATTGTCGGTCTTGCCGGCCATAATCAGCCGCGATCCCTTGTTCCGCTTGGCAGTCTTGGCAAGCCGTCGCAATATGGTTTGGGACGGCGAAAAATACGCCGAGACGATGTCAAATTTCTGGCCAGACTCCAATGACCGCTTAAAGGTGAGCGCCCAAGGCGAAATACGGTTGGTCGGCCCGCCTAACAGCCATTGCACCTGTCCAATGCCTGGCCGCCATTTTTGAATAATGGTCCGAATCTGGCGATAGCGTACCTTTCCATTGTTCGATGCACGCGCCATGTCTTCGAAATAATCGCTCAGCCGCTGTGCCTGGGGACCAGAGACGATTATGCCGAGATCTTCCCAGCTGTCGTCGCCTGCACGCCCAAAATATTGGTCGGTAATATTGAAGCCACCAACCAACGCATGCGTGCCATCGATGATCAACATCTTCTGATGGTTGCGGATAAGGTAACCAAGACCTTTGCGCGTGCTGAAGGAATGATATGACCCACCAGCTTCTATGAATGTGTCAAAGAAGCGGTCGCTTACTTGCGTTGATCCGAAACTGTCGATGATGAGTTGCACTTTTACACCGCGCGTCGCCGCGGCGACAAGCGCGTCACGCACTTCGCGTGCCGTTTGATCGGCGCCAAACATATAGAAAAACATATGGATCGATTTTTGCGCCGACGCGATCAGCTGCAATACAGCATCAAGCCTGTCCTGTGGCATATGGACCAAGTGCAAGTCATGGTCCGCAACCCGAAAGTGCGTACCGGGGAACCCGGGGTTGCCTGATTGCACTGTCATGGCGAAGGCGATACCCCGTTGTGCAGAGAACGGCAAGCGACCCGCCCTTTTCATTGACATTTTGCCCCGTTATCTTTAGGCGCGGGCAACTTCCCGAAATTTACGAAGAATCAGGAGCCAAAATGGCACGCGTTACTGTTGAAGATTGCATCGACAAGATCACCAACCGGTTTGACCTTGTATTACTCGCCGCCGAACGTGCGCGCGAAATCTCTGGTGGCGCTGAACTGACAGTTGATCGTGACCGCGATAAAAACCCAGTTGTTGCTTTGCGCGAAATTGCAGAAGAAACTGTAAGCCCGGAGCACCTGAAAGAAGGCCTCGTGCAATCGCTTCAGAAGGTTCAGGTTGATGAAGACGAAGAGGCGGATGAAGTCGGCTCGATCAGCCTTTCTGCCGAAGCACTTCGTTTGACGGCCGCCGCTCCTGCGCGCGGTGCTGGTATGCAGCGCGATTACGACCGGTAATTTCCAGTTATCGGTATGCGTGAATGAGGCCCGGCTTGTCCGGGCCTTTTCTTTTGGCTTTCGGCCGCCACGCTGATAAATACCTGACATGAGCGGGGAATTGGCAGGGGCAGCAGATATCATCACCGGCGCGGCAATTGCCCGGGCGGTTGAACCTGGGGCGAGTGAGGGACACACCAAATCGGACATTTGTCTGAACTGTGGCACTATGCTGCTTGGTGCCCACTGCCACGCCTGCGGCCAAAAAGGCGACGTGCACCGCACGCTTGGCGCGTTCGGACATGATATTTTACACAGCGTATTGCATTTTGATGGGAAAATCTGGCGCACCTTGCCAATGCTGTTCTGGAACCCCGGCGTGTTGACTCGGCGTTATGTGCATGGCGAACGGGCCAAATTTGTATCCCCATTGGCGTTATTTTTGTTTACGGTTTTCCTGACATTTGCAGCATTCAATTGGCTGGTTCCCGAAGATGGCCCGGACACAGACGTCGCCGTCCAAGCAGGACAAGGCACTGGGCAGGAGCAAGCCGTTGCCCAGAGCATAAGTTCGGAAAGGCGCAAAGTTCAAGCCGAGATCGCGCAATTGGAGACGGATATCGCCGCCGCCCGTAAAGCCGGAACGCCAACGCAGGATATAGAGTCGGAACTCAAAGCACGAAAGCTTGCCGCACGACTTATAAACACTGCAGCCAATGGCGTTGGTGAGGATGAGGATACGCTCGAAAATTTCCGTTTTACAGACCTTGATTTTCCAGGCGCGGCCTATCTGAACGCGGCAGCGAAAAAGGCGACAAAAAACCCGCAATTGCTGATCTATAAAATGCAGTCCAATGCCTATAAATATAGCTGGGCGCTTATTCCCATATCGGTGCCTTTTGTCTGGTTGCTGTTTTTTTGGCGACGTCAATTCAAGATGTTCGACCATGCGGTTTTTGTGACCTATTCGCTTACCTTTATGATGCTTCTGGGCATTATAAGTGCGTTGCTGATCAGCTATTCGGCAACCGAGGCCATCGGTGGGTTGCTGCTCGCATTCGCGCCCCCGATCCATATGTATAGGCAATTAAAATATGCGTATCAGATATCGCGATTGGGCGCTTTCGTGCGGATGTGCCTGTTGTCCCTCTTTGCAATGACCGCGCTGACTTTATTCGCTGGGCTTGTTGTCACCTTGGGGGTCGCCTGACAAAACCTGCAGTTTGATTTTGCCAGATTTGAGGAACGGCGCGACTATGGCTGCCATCCGTCCCTGGCGTACGGTCGCCATCGCGCGGTTGAAGAAAGTGTTGGCGATGACATCTGCGATTTGAAGCCCCGACAGACGGTGGCTGAGATCAAGGGTTGCAGAACCACAAGGACCAATGGATTCTGCAATGTCCTTGCGGATCAGCGCAAGCGTTTCTGGGCCATAGCGACCGTCGTCAATCACCACCTCAACGCAATCACCCGTGCCTCTTATCAAGGCTGCGACTGTGTCGTTGAGCAATTGTGCATAGATGTTCGTGTCGTGGGAGCCGCGGTCTTCGCCAGGGGCCGGTGCAAGCGCCGAAATCGCAATGCCGACGTTTGCTGCCCAATTCGCTTGCCCGAGCAATTCAAACAACAGCCCGCGTTCCGCAACATCAATGCGGCTGCCCTTGAGTTCGCCGGACAGGCCAGTGATCTCGCGAAACCGGCTTACGACCGAATGCGCAACATTTTCGTCAATGGCTATGGCTGCCAAGGTCATCACCCCGCGCCCAACACCACCTGACTCATCGCAATAAATAGGCATGCTGTCTGCTCTACGCTTGGGGGACAAGGCTAGCAGGGAAATCTGCGGATGACTATTTCGCGCCAAGCGTCGCGGACCGATTGGATGCGGCGTCGTTCCTTGGGTATGCGGCTAAATTCGCCGATGAATTGATCGGCGGTCAGCCGGTATTTTTTGGGTGCACAGAATAATGGCGATCCTGCAGAGCGCGCGGCTTCGTTTTCGGCTTTAACCGAGTCCGCAGCGGTTTCAAAAACCTTGATCATGGGCTTGAGATCTTTGGCAAACACCGCGCCCATACCCTTCTTTTTTAAAGCGACCGCTTTTACAAAAAAGGTTTCGGCGTCCATGGCGTTTGCCGGTACGGCGCTCAAAAGGGCGCCGCTTGCCACAAGCACAGCGTATTTCATATTTCGCGACCTCTACTCTCTCCCACTTTGGAGTAGTGTGTTGAGGCCGCGAATAATAGCCGAAAACTAGGCGCTTTGCGGTGTTACGCCTCCGACTGGCGCAGTTTTGCCGCGGCCTGCCTTGGGAATGGCTGTACCGACAGTCGGAATGGATGAAGGCTTTATAACTTTGCCATCATCGCGTTCGAATTTGCCCGTTTCCAAAAGCTGATTGATTTCGTCACCCGAGAGCGTTTCAAACTCAAGAAGTGCATTCGCCAGCAGGTGAAGTTGCTCATTATGCTCAGTCAGAAGATCCGTCGCGCGCTTGTGCCCGCCTTCGACAAGTTTACGAATTTCGGCATCAATCTTGCGCGCTGTCTCGTCTGACATCGCTGATCTTTGTGACATGCCGTAACCCAGATAACCTTCCTGCCGTTCTTCATATTGCAACGGCCCCATTTCATCCGACATGCCCCATTGCGTGACCATATCGCGCGCCAGACTGGTCGCATACTGAATATCGCTTGATGCGCCCGAGCTGACCTTGTCATAGCCGAAGATCAATTCTTCCGCCACGCGGCCACCCATGGAAACCGAAAGGTTGGCATGCATCTTGTCCCGGTGGTAGCTGTAATTGTCCCGTTCTGGCAGGCGCATGACCATACCTAAGGCGCGGCCGCGTGGAATGATGGTTGCCTTGTGGATCGGGTCAGATGCTGCTTCGTGGATTGAGACAAGTGCGTGACCAGCTTCATGATATGCGGTCATCTTCTTTTCGTCTTCAGTCATGACCATCGACTTTCGCTCGGTGCCCATCATGACCTTGTCTTTTGCGTCCTCGAATTCTTGCATGGCGACCAAACGCTTGCCACGACGTGCGGCAAGCAAAGCGGCCTCGTTCACAAGGTTGGCAAGGTCAGCGCCCGAAAAGCCAGGCGTTCCGCGTGCAATTACGCGGCCATCTACATCCGGTGCCAAGGGCACTTTCTTCATATGCACTTCAAGGATCTTTACGCGACCATCAATGTCTGGACGCGGCACAACAACCTGACGGTCGAAACGGCCCGGACGCAGCAGTGCCGGGTCAAGGACGTCAGGGCGGTTGGTTGCAGCAACGATGATGATGCCTTCATTGGCTTCAAAACCATCCATCTCGACCAGAAGCTGGTTCAGCGTCTGTTCGCGTTCGTCATTTTGGTTGCCAAGGCCAGCGCCACGGCTTCGGCCCACTGCATCGATTTCGTCGATGAAGACGATGCATGGTGCATTTTTCTTGGCTTGCTCAAACATATCGCGCACGCGGCTTGCGCCTACGCCCACAAACATTTCAACAAAGTCCGAACCTGAAATGGAGAAGAACGGCACACCAGCTTCACCCGCAATTGCGCGGGCAAGTAACGTTTTACCTGTACCCGGCGAACCAACGAGCAGAGCACCCTTGGGAATCTTGCCACCAAGGCGGCTGAACTTGTGCGGGTCCTTCAAAAACTCGACGATTTCCTGAAGCTCTTCGCGTGCTTCATCGATGCCAGCGACGTCCTCAAACGTTACCTTACCATGCTTTTCGGTAAGCAGCTTCGCTTTCGACTTACCAAAGCCCATAGCCCCGCCAGCGCCGCCGCCTTTTTGCATTTGCCGCAAAACAAAGAACGCGATGCCGAGGATGAGGAGGAAAGGTAGCGCCTGATAAACGAGAATCAGCAACAGGCTTGGCTGTTCTTCGGCCTTGCCTTGAACATCCACACCTTTTTCATCGAGCAGAGGGTACAGGCTGGTATCGCCAGGAATTGGAACCGTGACGAACGTCTCGTCGTTCTGGAGTCGACCGCTAATGCGCTCCGGCGCGATGGCAACGGATTTGACTTCTCCAGCCTCAACCTTGTCGCGGAACGATGAATAGCTGATGCCCTTGGCAGGGTCCGAAGAACCGCTAAATATCGAGGCTACAAGCAAAAGCGCCACAATGATTGCCGACCAGATGGCCATGTTACGCAGCATCGGGTTGCTTTTTGGTTCTTGTTCGTCGTTCATCATTACTGCCTTGCTATGGGCCCGCGCCAAATGCGTGGGGATACCCAGCTAATGTAGGCGCGAATATGTGAATGACAATATAGCGATTGGCAATTTTGCAGGCTGTTTTTACTTAACCGCGCCGGGGCGGTGCTTGGGAAAACCGCCAATCTGTCCCGCCCACGCATTTGATGTCGCCAATCATGGTCGTGCGTGCATTTTCCAGTTCACGCAACAAACGGTCAATGGCTTCACCGCGCGGTGCAAGATCAGGGGCAATCGTTGACAGACTTCGAATCAGAAGCCGACGTTTCAGCTCGTCCGGCAGGCTGTTTGCATCGCACACTACGACGTCATTTTGTCGGATAATCCTTTGCGCGGCGAGCTGGTCGGTTGTCCAAGCCAATGCCTCGGAAGCCTGGGCCAGCGCGCCTGCCGTCCGTGCGGTCCGGTCGGATTGAAACGGATGCTGCGCACTGGCCAGCCAGTTCCGCATCGCGACCCGGTCGAAATCGCTATTTGCATTGCTGGGATCGTTGATGGCTTGAACGCCTGCAATGGTGCAGATGTTTACCAGCTCGGCCTTCGTGAATTCCAAAAGCGGACGAACCACGCGGCCATTCCGGGCACGAATGCCGGACAACCCGTCGACACCACTACCTCTAGCCAAGCGCATCAACAAAGTTTCCAACTGGTCATCAGCATGATGCGCTGTGGCGATGTGCGTGCAACGGTGCGCATCTGTTGCAAGTTCCAGCAAGGCATAGCGCGCGTCGCGGGCCGAAGACTGGATATTGCCGACGATTGCCTCATCAGGCGTCAAGATGACATGTTGCACGCCGAGATTATTGCAGATTTGCGCAACATATTGTGCCTCGTCGGCTGACTCAGGTCGCAATTGATGGTCGACTGTTGCGGCAACCACGCGGCCAGGCAAGCTATGCTGTGCTAACAACAGCAACGCGAGGCTATCTGCCCCACCCGACACGGCAATCAGCAGGCGGTCATCGTCCACAAAGTGCAGCTTGCCAAGCGCCGCCGTGAAACGGTCCTTTACAGCTTGATCAAGCGTTACTTGCACTTCGCCCGTGTTTTACCTGATGCCATGCGTTCTGCCAGACGGCCAGTTGCCGCGTCAGGATAGGCTTTTGCCAGTTCACCAAAAGCCTCGCATGCTTCGGCGGTCTTCCCGAGGTCGGTCAAAGCCGAGCCCAAGAAAAAGAGGCTTTCCGGAGCGCGCTCACCGCGCGGATCGGCCTTGTAATTGTCATAAAAAACCTTGAC
>JANPKN010000342.1:0-3159 GCA_031426075.1 Sphingomonadaceae bacterium | reverse complement strand
CGTCCGATATCGTCCGGCAAATAGCCCGCGAAAATCGCAATGTGCGTATCGTGCACCGCATCGGGCGGCGTGGCCTGTCTACTGCAGTCGTCGAAGGCATGCTCGCCAGCGCAGCACCGGTGCTGGCGGTCATTGACGGAGTTATGCAGCATGATGAGGCAATTTTGCCGGCATTATTTGCCAAGGTGTTTTCAGGCGAAGCGGACCTTGCCGTCGGTACACGCTATTCGGAAGGCGGGGGCACTGGTGAATGGAATGCCAACCGTCTGCGGATTAGCCAATGGGCAACGAAGATAAGCAAGCTTGCCCTGCGCGCTGATTTGACGGATCCGATGAGCGGATATTTCGCGATCTCACGATCGTTATTGATGGATGCGGTGCCACGGCTTTCGGGCGTTGGGTTCAAGATACTGCTCGACATCACGGCATCGCTTCAATCGCGGCCTAAAGTTGCCGAAATTCCTTATGTGTTCAGATCACGCACAATCGGCGAAAGCAAGGCGGGTGCATTGGTTGCCGCCGAGTACCTCGCTCTCCTTGCTGACAAAACGCTTGGCCGGTTTGTGCCGGTCCGATTGCTCAGCTTTCTTGCGGTAGGCGGAATAGGCGTTTTCGTGCATCTATCTGTTCTAGGGTCCGCGTTGGCGTTCGGCACGGCGTTTCTTGCTGCCGAGATCGTCGCAACGATGACCGCAATGACAGCTAACTTCTTTCTCAATAACATTTTTACGTATCACGACCGGCGCTTGCGCGGGTGGAAGATACTTCCCGGCATGCTGAGCTATTACGCCGTGTGCGGCATTGGCGGCCTTGCTAATATCGGGATCGGTACTTGGCTTAATGGCCAGAACAGCAGTTGGTGGATTGCGGGTCTGGCGGGCGTTCTTGTCGGTGCAGTCTGGAACTATGCGGCATCATCTTTCGTAACCTGGCGCAAATGAGCTTTGAATCGCGTTTCGCGCATTTGGGCCGATCCCAAGCGGTATTGCTGCTCATCGTCCTGCTGGCCGCAATAGCTTCCGCAGTTTTGCCGCAAATATCTGCGACGGCTTTTGGTCCATCCGAGACTCGAACTGCGGAGAAAACCCAAGCTCGTGGTGATGATTTGTTACTTTACAAAACAATCATTGCTCGCGTCGCGGCTGGCGAAAATTATTATGCATCGGCTGCGCAAGAGCAGCGCGCTGGCAATTATCCCCTCAAGCCATTTGTCACCGTCAGGCTGCCAACGCTCGCGTATCTCTTGGCGTGGCTTGGCCCCATCGCCTCTTATGGTCTTTTGATATCTTTATTGGGTATGACCCTATGGGCTTACTGGCACCGCCTCAATGGGGCATTTACGGACTCAGGTCGGAGGATTACAGGTGTCCTGCTGATCGCTGCAGGCGCGTCGATCGTCTTTCAGCCGAAATATGCTGTTTTACATGAAGTCTGGGCTGGCCTCCTTATTGCGCTGGCGGTCGCGCTCAAAGGTTCTTCCCGTTGGTACCTAGCTGTTTTAGTCGGCGCAGCAGCGCTCATGATCCGGGAACTGGCTTTGCCTTGCATATTGCTGATGACGGCCTTTGCATTGTTTGAACGACGTTGGCGCGAATGCATCGCGTGGGTAGCTCTAATCGTTCTTTTTGGGGTCGTGATGACCGTCCATGCCAGCCACGTTGCAATGGTCGTAAGGCCCGACGATCTTTCATCGCAAGGCTGGATGAACATTGGGGGATGGCAGGGTTATCTCCGTTCAATGCGCCTGACGTCATCCCTTCGTGTGTTTCCCGATTGGGCAGCAAATATCGGCGTCATCATGGCATATTTTGGATGGGTATCATGGCGTTCGATGACTGGGCTGCTCGGGACCTTGTTACTGGCTGGCTACGCCATTATTTTCATGATTCTTGGCCGGCCGGAAAATTTCTATTGGGGCCTGCTCAACGCGCCAATGCTGTTGCTCGGCTGGGCATTTTTGCCGCAAGCCTTCAAAGATTTAGGGTCGATATTGTTGCGACCGAAAGCCAACTGGACATGAACGCGTTCTAAGGGCAAAAGCGCCGCGATGACCTCCAAACGCATTCTTCTCATCGTCACCGGCGGCATAGCAGCTTATAAGTCGCTTGAACTGGTGCGTTTGCTCAAGCGACAGGGCATCGCTGTGCGCGCGGTGATGACCCAAAGCGCAACCGAGTTCGTCACGCCTTTATCGATGGCGGTGATGACTGAGGATCAGGTGTACGGACATATGTTCGATCTGAAAGAAGAACGCGAAATTGGGCATATCCAGTTGAGCCGTCAGGCGGACTTGATTGTCATTTGTCCTGCTACCGCGAATATCCTCGCGAAAATGGCGGCGGGGATATGCGACGACCTTGCGACCACCATATTGCTGGCGACGGATAAGCCTGTGCTTGCGGTGCCGGCCATGAATGTGCGCATGTGGAACCATGCGGCAACGCAACGCAACTTGGCGCAATTGCGCGCCGATGGTGTGCACATCATGCACCCCGATGAAGGCGCAATGGCTTGTGGCGAATTTGGCCCCGGCCGCCTGCCCGAACCGCCAGCCGTCGCCGAGCAGATTTGCGCGATGTTGGGGTATGATTTCGACACAGCGCTGACATCGGGGCGTTCGCCAACGACCGTTTCCAGCGCGTCCCCACTTACGGCGCAACCTGACTTTGCTGATGTCGAACATCGGCCATTATTCGGCAAGCGCATCCTCGTGACCGCTGGCCCGACGCATGAGGCCATTGACCCCGTGCGTTACATCGCAAACCGCTCCTCCGGGCGGCAGGGTTTTGCTATTGCAGCAGCAGCGGCGGACCTCGGCGCTGAAGTAACGCTGATAGCTGGTCCCGTCCATTTGGTGACTCCGCGGGGTGTCGTGCGCATTGACGTCGAGACCGCGCTTGAGATGCAGGCAGAGGTCGAGAAAGCCCTGCCCGTCGATGCCGCCATCATGGTCGCCGCTGTCGCCGATTGGCGCGCTGCACAAGCGCCGGAGCAGAAGATCAAGAAAGACGGCGGCACGGTTCCCCCACTCGCATTAACTGAAAATCCGGACATTCTTGCAAGCCTTGCCAGGCATACCCATCGGCCAAAGCTGCTCATTGGCTTTGCTGCCGAAACCGAGAAGATTGTCGAACATGCGCAGGCAAAGCTTACCAAAAA
>JANPKN010000341.1:0-7865 GCA_031426075.1 Sphingomonadaceae bacterium | reverse complement strand
GCTCGGTTAGCTGTTTGCAGATCGATAGCCCTAGGCCTGTGCCGCCAAAGCGGTTCATAACTGTTTCATCCGCCTGCTGAAACGGCTGAAAAATACGTTCCTTGGCAGCGTCGGGAATGCCAATTCCCGTGTCAGTCACCGAAAACCAGATTGCGCTCTTGTTGTTTCTGTTCACCAGTCCACAACCAATCGTGATTGAGCCGACTTCGGTAAATTTAGTGGCATTTCCTACCAGATTAAGGAGAATGTTGCGAATAACGCTCACCGGTCCATCGACCAAATGATCGCTCATAGGCTCGGCCTGAAGGTTAATCGCGAGCCCTTTTTCTTCTACACGCCCCGTCATAATCTCGCGTATTTCGATAAGCAGGTCCGTCGGCCGGAATGCGGTTCGCTTGACCTGCGTTTTGCCAGTGCCAGCTTTGGCGACGTCAATAAGCTGTTCGATCAAGTGTAGAAGATGTTCGCCGGCGAGAACGCTTGCCTCGACCATGTCTTTCTGACCGCTGGGCATATTGGATTGACGCAAGTGATTGCCATAACCGATGATCGCGTTGAGCGGGGTTCTTAATTCATGGCTAACGCTGGCTAAGAAGTAGCTTTTTGCCTTGCTCGCTGTTTCAGCTTGCGCCTTTGCATCCGAAATGTTCCGGATGAGCGTGGAGCAATATGCTGGAATGGCCAGTAACGCGAAGGTCAAGCCAAGGCCTAAGGTTAAATTCTCCTGCCAATAAGTGGTTGTCATAACGACAGCAGCAAAGCTGGCCGAGGACACCAACGCTGCAATTGTCAGCCACTGAATGCCGAAGCGAAATCCATTGCTTAATGATAGCCACAGCAAAGCAGGGTAGAAAACCGCCATTTGGGCCGGAGAATGCGACATAATCGCAAACGCTAGGCTCGCATCGAATATGATTGCGGTAAAGTAACGTTTTTCCTGAGACAGACCGCCATTTTTTTGGACCACATAAAGGCCTGTGGTAGCTGCAACATACGTAACGAACGCAACCAAAATGAGTGCATCATAAGCAATGAAATAGCATCCGATGGCCGATGCGCCACCACACAGGATACGATTGACGAGCATCTGCTGCTCGGGGTTGAATTCCCCGCTGAGTATGCTCGAAAGCGGCTTCATTTCGTGCGGATCCGGAACTGCGCCTGACCGCTGCTGAAGAGCTTGTGCAATTCCTTAACCGACAGCGGCCTGCCAGTGAGAAAACCCTGAACCTCATCGCAACCTGATGCCCGCAACAATGCAAACTGCGCTTCCGTCTCAACGCCTTCTGCGATCACCCGCATGTTGAGGGCATGTGCCAAATGCGCGATGGTGGAGATGATGGCGCGGTCGGTTGCGGATGTTTCAATGCGCGAAATAAATGTCTGGTCTATTTTCAACCGCGTGGCTGGCAAGTCGCGCAAATATTGCAGTGATGAATAACCTGTGCCAAAATCATCAATCGAAATCTGGATGCCGCCTGCTCGCAGGGTTGCCAGTTGTTGGTAAACTTTTTGGCTGTTGTCGATCAGTAGTTCTTCAGTGATTTCGATCGCTAGCTTGCCCCTAGGGACAGAGTATTTTTCTACAAGATCCAGTATCTCTGTACACACTGCCGCATATTGAAACTGTTTGGGCGATACGTTGACGGCAATATGAGGCAGTTCGATACCCTGTTGCGTAAACTCTGCAATTTGCCGGCACACAGCTTCTACAACCCATGCGCCGATGCGGCCAATCAGGCCAGAATCGTTGGCGACCTTGATAAAATCCGCCGGTACTAGGCGGCCCCTCACTGGGTGGTTCCAGCGGACTAATGCTTCTAGCCCGACATAAGCGCCAGTATTTGTGTCAACAATTGGCTGATATTCGAGGAACAGTTGATCGTTATTTAGGGCCTCGCGCAAATCTGCCTCGATCCCGGCATTCATCTGGGCGATGTGGTTCATCTGGGGCGAGAAAAAGCAGAAACAATTCCGGCCCGATGATTTTGCTTCATACATCGCAAGGTCTGCGAGACGAAGCAGTTCGTCGGGGGAAGTGCCATCCTCAGGGATCATCGCGACCCCTATGCTCGCGCCAATAAGCTGCTCGACGCCTCCGATAGTGTATGGCTCGCCAATCTTAGCGAGCAGCCGCGTGCAGATGGCGGCCACGCTGCTGTTGTCATCCAGATTTTGTAGCACGATGGCGAACTCGTCGCCGCCGATGCGCGCGGCAAAGCCATTGCTGTCCAGCCCGGAAATGATACGTTCGGCCACTTGCCGTAACAGAACGTCGCCAGTTTGGTGGCCGCGTGTGTCGTTGATAACCTTGAACCGATCCAAATCGAGCAGTAAAAGCGCAGCGCCACGCTTGCTGGAATTGCTGTCATCAATGGCGGTACGCAACCATTGTGCGAGCAAAGTTCGGTTGGGTAAACCAGTGAGCATATCATGCAGCGCCAAATGGGTGCGATGCTGCTCGGCGAATTTACGCGCAGTAATATCTAAACCGGTCGTCAAGATGCCGATGGCTTGATTATCTTTGTTTAACAATGGCGATTTGTTGCAGTGGAAAATTAACTCAACGCCTTTGCTGACAAACTTCTCTTCAAAGTTTGGAATCGTAACGCCGGATTCCAGGATGATATTGTTGCGGCGCATTTCCCGTTCGACCAGATCCGGCTCCATGATGTCGGCAATTGATTTGCCGACAAGCTCATCGGGGTCTCGACCAAAAAGTGCTGCCTGATAGGAGTTCAGAAAGAGAAACTTGCCGTTTCTGTCGGTCGCGTTGATCAGGATTGGGGTGGTGTCGATAATTTGCTCAAGCATCGACTTGCTGCTTCTGTCTTCCCCATCTTGATGATCAGTGGACCGATTGGCCTCCAACGACTGGTTAAGTTCGCGCTGTCGGTAATGCTGCCCAAGCAGCAGCAATGCGCGGTCGCGAAATTCGATATGCGTTACTGGCGTCTGCAAGAAATCCGTGGCACCTGCGTCAAGTGCGGTGATGCGGCATTCTCGGTCTTGTCTGGCAGTAATAATGATCGCCGGAATATGCGCGCCAACGGTGCGCGACCGGATTTTACTAATGAACTCTGCGCCGTTCATTTCCGGCATACGATAGTCAACAACCAACAAGTCAGCCGTCTCGGTCTCAAGCCACTTCAAAGCATCAACCGCGCTGTGAAAACACTTCGCCGAGAACTTCGGACCCATCATGGCAACATACTGCGCGTAAACGCGAAGGTTAGTCGACCGATCATCCACAATGACAATGCGCGCATGCATGAAAACGCGCTAGCTTGAGAACCTCAAGGAATGGTTAAACCGCCGTTTGTAATTGGCGTATTCACCCCGGAATAATGGAGTTTTCAGAGCGTGTCACGATGTGGCAAATGGCTCATATTTTACACGTTGTTATATCTATTTGTAATTAAAGTGTTTTTTCGTGCACTGCCGATCTCGAAGGGCAATTTTCATCAATCACCTTAACCCATAAATTCAAGGAAATCGGATAATTCCAAATTAGCTTCAATCGCCCAAGCTACATAAAACGACCTAAAACACGTAACCTAAAAAGTTTTTTTGGAAGCCTGACCGCGCTTTACGTCCAAATCATCAAATTACAAAAACACCCGGCGCGTCCAAACCATAATGACGAGCACCTTTGATCAGGTTGATATGTGGCCTGACCAATTGGGCTATGATGCCATATGGCTTGCAAACGCATCAAAGGCATGTTCCATACGCGGCACAACTCGTCCGTGGATCGATTGCAAACCCGATTTCACAGGACGTCGTGCAATCCAGCCCAATTCCTCTGGCGATGCGGATCCGATAAGCCGCGAGTCAAGTCGGCAAGCGGCGCTCAATTCATGTGCGAAATCCAGCCAGCTTAATGTTTCACCGTTGCTGATGTGCCAAAGCCCGCGTGCGCGATCTATTGTTAAATCCAACACAATGTTGGCCAAATGCGGTACATAAGTCGGCGAAACCTGATGCGCTGGGGACGCCAAAAATGTCTCACTCTTTCGCAAAGTTGTCACGAGATGGTGGGCAAAATTATGCGGGTCAAAAGGCGAGAAGAATGCTGCGGTGCGAATGACGAGTGGGAGGTCCATCGCCAACAACAGGGCGTCGGCCCGAGCTTTGCTTTCCCCATATACGTTCAAGGGGCGCGTCGCTGCACCTTCTTTATATGGAACATCAGTTTCGCCGTCGAACACAAGATCACTCGAGAAATGTACATTCGGCAAACCAAGTTCTTCGCAGCACACTGCAAGCGCGAGTGCACCATGGGTATTTGTCGAAAGGCAGGAACTGTAAGCCTCTTCTGCTTCGTCGACCTTCACCCATCCGGTGGCGTTTATAACTGCCCATGGTTGATGGTGTTGAAGTGTTTCGTATATACTGGCTGGGTCCTCCAGTGATAATTCGGCTCTCGATGTTGTGACCACTTTTAATCCACGATGACGCGCAGCTTGCGCCAGTGCCTGTCCGAGCGATCCTGTAGTTCCTGCAATCAATAATGGAGGGCTTGGAGTAGCTACGTAGGCGCGCACAACGGGTCGCGCGACGGGGACCGGATTAAATATCAGGCGGTCTTCACGTTGCCACCAGCCTGGGCCGGAAATGGCGGGGGGCAGGGCGCGCGACTGTGTAATCGCAGTGATGGTCTCTGCCAGGCCGGTTGGCCGTAACGTCGTGCTGCGCGGATCAAAAACGCCGCCCTCCAAATCATCGGAAGGTTGCGTGAGCAAGTTTGACCAACCGCGCGCACCCATTAACGTCCAGATAGTAATGGCCACAATATTCTTACCATCGCCATTTAGCTGAACTCCGCTTTCCCATGCATCACGGACCCACCGCATCTGTTCTTCCCGGGTACAACCATTGTGGCATTCGGTAAGTGCAACGGGGATTTGGTAGCGATCCCATGCCTCTGACAGGGCATGTTTCATACCATTAAGTGGCGCTGCTAAAGCGCGAACGGCCTCGACATCGGCGAATTTCTGGTGGGCATTTGCGCCAACAGACGACACTGGATATCGACTTATTCGGTGGTCCAAAAATCGGTCGCTGGTGACATAGTGGTTGACGCCAATAATGTCCGGTGGGCAAGGCGCTGCGGCAATCCGGTCGAGGCGCAGTTGGAAGCCAAGCTTGCACAACCCCTCATAAAAGGGGTGTCCCGGTACGACCATTCCGCACAAAAGGTCCCATGTCATCCACCGTCGTTGATTGTCATGGGCAGCCTGGTCACAAAGCGCCGCTGTGGCATAGGTTGTTCCCAAATCTTCTGTTTGAACTAGCTTGGCAGCAGGGTTAACTGTCCGTATTTCACGCATGGCGGCTATCGTCGCATCTGTTTGGTTTAAAAGCGCAAGCCAGAACGCCGCATCACTGCGCTCATGCGGATACCAATGTCCGTAGAGCGCAGAAAAACGTGCCGTCGTGAGCGGTTCGTTAATCGGCGTCCAATAAGAAATATGCGGAAGCTTAAGCGCAATTTTCGCTGCGTGTGCCGCAAGTCCCTCTGCAAAATCATGGGCAATAAGGCTTGTCTCTTTCGGCCCACTACCATGATGAAGTAAACCGATAATCGGCTTGATATCATTGTCCGTCAGGAATGTTATGTCCTCTTCGACCCATTCCCACGGCGTAGATACATCTTCCCACGCTATGCGATACCGAAATGCTTTCACGCCCAGTCCGGGAAGCGCGCGAAGGCACGCAGTCCTTTTGTCGCGTTCCTGCGGTAGCAATTGATCCTGATATCGGTCGCCGACGCGATTTAGCGTACATTCAAAGCCAGCCCACATTTCCATCGCATTTTCCTCAACTCGTCTGGAAATGTGGGAACCATCCTCAAATGCATTAGTTTCATAGTTAATGCGAACCTAGGATAAACAGTATGTTAATGAACGTGATAGATGGCGATACAAAAAAACGTGATAGCAAACCCGTTTTATTGTGTTTTAGCCATTTACGTTGGAATTTTGTATTTCAACGCCCTCAACATTTAATGTCACGTTTCATAAAAACACATAATGTAATTTATTGGGAAGAACCCAATTTCAGTTTAGACAGTAAACCGACAGTGGATCTTGTTAAATGTGACGAAACTGGAGTTACTGTCGCGACCCCAACTTTGCCCGAAGGCTTGTCCGAGGCACAGCAATACATTGCTTTGCGCGGGCTGTTGAACACACTCAATTTGTCTGACCCAAATAAGCTTATCCGTTGGTATTATACGCCAATGATGTTGCCATTCTCAACGCATCTGGCTGCGAGGGCTGTGGTTTACGATTGCATGGACGAGCTGAGCGCGTTTCGATTTGCGCCACCTTCTTTACTTGAGCGGGAAGCCGAGTTGATAGACAGTGCTGACTTGGTCTTCACTGGCGGCAGGAGCCTTTACGAAGCAAAGCGTGATCGCCATCATGCCGTGCATTGTTTTCCGTCAAGTGTCGATATCGCGCATTTCAAGTCTGCGCGGATCCAGAACCAAGATCCTGCTGATCAAGCTGACATCGGATTCCCCCGCATGGGTTATTATGGTGTCATTGACGAACGCATTGATCTTGAGCTTATTGCTAACGTTGCGATCGCCCGCCCGGATTGGCAAATCGTAATGATTGGCCCTGTTGTAAAAATATCGGAAGATGAACTCCCGCGTCAGCCGAACATCCATTGGCTGGGTGGCAAAAGTTATGACGAATTGCCGCAGTATATGTCCGGATGGGACGTAGCGTTGATGCCATTTGCTATCAATGAGTCTACGCGATTCATTAGCCCCACCAAAACGCCTGAATATTTGGCAGGCGGCAAAGTTGTGGTGTCCACGCCGGTAACTGATGTGGAAGCTGGTTATGGTCAATGTCCGAGAGTGTGTATTGCTGCGTCACCAGAAGGCTTCGTGGCAGCCTGCGAGACAGCGCTTATCTATGCCAGGACTGGTGAAGGTGCAAAGGTTGCTGATGCCATGATCGCAGCCACAAGTTGGGACAAGACGCAGTCGGAAATGGCAAGCCTTATTCACGAAATGCGTTCGCCTGACCGCCGCGTGCACCCGATATCTGCTCCTTCAGGCTGGCCGGCGCCTGCAAAGAAGCATTATGACTGGGTTGTCGTTGGCGCAGGGTTCGCCGGTGCCGTGATGGCGGAGCGGCTCGCTGCTGGCTCGGGCTACAATGTGCTAGTCGTTGATCGCCGTCCACATATTGCTGGCAACGCCTTTGATGAGCGCAACGAAGTGGGCCAAATGTATCACAAATATGGTCCGCATATTTTTCATACCAATTCAGCAGATGTTTTTGAATATCTCTCGCGCTTCACACAATGGCGCAAATATGAGCATCGCGTGTTAGCAAGCGTCGACGGAATATTGGTGCCAATTCCAATCAACCGAACAACGATCAATACCCTTTTTGGACTTGAATTGGAAACCGACGAAGAAGCCGAAGCATGGCTTGCCGCGCGCGCCGAGCCCGTCGACACAATTGAAACGTCTGAAGATGTTGTAGTTTCCGCCATTGGCCGCGAATTGTACGAGAAATTTTTCCGCGGTTACACGCGCAAGCAATGGGGACTTGATCCCAGTGAGTTGGATAAATCTGTAACGGCCCGCGTGCCTACGCGTACAAATGTCGATGATCGTTACTTCACGGACAAATATCAGGCGATCCCTGCTGATGGCTATACTTCGATGTTCGAAAACATTCTGGATCACCCGAAGATTGACGTCATCACTGGTGTCGACTTCGCAGAAATCCGGAACGCATATTCGTATGATCGTTTGGTATATACTGGACCAATCGATGAGTATTTCGGTTTTTGCTACGGTGCATTGCCATACCGATCGCTTCGGTTTGACCATG
>JANPKN010000340.1:0-8612 GCA_031426075.1 Sphingomonadaceae bacterium | reverse complement strand
GGCTGGAGCGGGCACGCTGCCAACTTCGTCCGCTACTGTCCCGTCGGTTGCATTTGACCCCATGTCATGACCAGCATGTGGATCAGCGGCCACATCGGCTGCCTGTTTGGCCGCGAGCGGCTTCTGTTCGCCCATATCATGACCGGCGTGCGGGTCAGCGGTTTCTTCAGCTTGTTTTTCGGCGACTGGCTGCTCTTCGGTGGCAGCCATGTCGTGACCTGCGTGCGGATCGCTTGCAGGGGTCTCTGTTGCTGGCGTGGTACCCCCAACAGGCATATTATGACCTTGATGACCCGATTGCGCGAACGCAGGGGCTGCAATTAAAGCTGCGGCGGTGAGTAAGAGCGAATATTTCATTGCACTTCCTCCTCGTGGCGCACGGTTACGACACGAAACATTCCGGCATGCATGTGCATCAGCATATGACAGTGGAACGCCCAATCACCCAATGCATCGGCGGTAAAGTCAAATGTCACCTTAGCGCCCGGCAACACGTTGACGACATTTTTACGCGGATACTGTCCTTTCTGCCCGTTCACCACCTCGAAAAAATGGCCGTGCAGATGGATCGGGTGGGGCATCATCGTATGATTGATGAGGTTCACGCGCACACGCTCGTTGTGACGGAAGGGCAGCGGCTCGGTCTTCTCGCTATATTTCTCGCCGTCCATCGACCACATATAGCGTTCCATATTGGCAGTGAGGTGGACGTCGATTTCACGTGATGGCGTGCGCTGGTCGGGATTGGGTTCAAGCGCTCGAAGCTGGCTAAGCGTCAGTACCCGGTGCGGGACTTTCTCCAAACCGGTTGGCCGCTCTTCATTGCGATCCATCGGCATCGGTGCAAGGCTGGCCACGCCCGGCCCCATTTTTACCTGCGGCGCAACCGACGGGTCACGCATATTCATGGAACTGTGATCCATGCTTCCCATTGCAGCCATTTCTTCAGGCGTCATCTTGCTATGATCCATTCCCGCCATGTCGCCGCCACCGCTGCCATGATCCATGCCCATGTCTTTCATGGTCAGCAGAGGCCGTTCGCGAAGCGGCGGTATTGGTGCCACCATTCCCATTTGAGGGGCCAGCGTCGCCCGGCACTGGCCCGAACGGTCAATGGATTCTGCGATGAAGGCGAGGGGTATCGCCTCTTTGGGTTCGATGATCACGTCCCAAGTTTCAGCAACCGCAATTTGGAACTCGTCAGTTTCAACTGGAGTTAGAGGCAAGCCGTCGGCAGCCACTATCGTCATCGACAGGCCGGGCACACGGATGTTGAAATTGCTCATCGCTGCCGCATTGATAATGCGCAACCGCACCCGCTCACCCGGCTGGAAGATGCCGGTCCAGTTGCCCATGCTATCGTGGCCGTTGATGAGATAATGATAATAAGCGCCTGTCACATCGGCGATGTCGGTCGGGTCCATCAACATCTGACCCCACATCATGCGTTCGGACAGCGGCTGATCCTCACCTTTGGCAAGGCCAGCAAAGGTCTGTTTACGCTTGTTGAAATAGCCTGCCTTTTGCTTTTGCTTGGTAAAGTTCACATGCGCGTGTGCAAAGCTCCAGTCTGATAGCACCAAGACATGCTCGCGGTCATAAGCAATAGGGTCTTTGCCAGCGGGATCAACAATCAACGCGCCATGCATGCCCATCGCTTCCTGCATGTGCGAATGGCTGTGATACCAATAGGTGCCATGCTGCTTCATCGGAAATTCGTAGGTGAAGCTCTCGCCGGGGCCGATGCCGGGATAACTCACTCCTGGAACTCCATCCATGTGAAATGGAAGCAGCATGCCATGCCAGTGCACCGAAGTATCTTCGTCGAGCGTGTTGCGAACCACCAGCTTTACATTTTGACCTTCACGAAGGCGAATGAGTGGCCCGGGTAGCGTCCCGTTAATCGTGTAGGCATGGCCAGTTTTCTTGCCGAGGCGGAACGATGATTGGCCGACGCTGACCTCAATGTTGTCGCCTGATAATACGCCGGGCTGACCTGCAAGACTGTGCAGCCCGTGCGAACCGCTTTTTGCCCAAGCGGGAAATAAAGGAGCAAGCGCCATGCCGCCGCTTGCAAGAGCAGCGCCGCGCAAAAGGTTTCGGCGATCAACGGGAGTTTTCAGTATCATGCGGCGTCCATTTTTGGGTTGTGACTATGATACGCAGGTTAGGAGCTAATCCCTCAATAATTCGGTCAATTTTCCGCGCGCTCGGTAAAGTCGGGTTTCAACCGCCTTTTCGCTGATACCCAGAACCTGGGCGGCCTCAGCTTGCGTCATCCCTTCGATTGTCCGCAATACCAGTGTCTCGCGGATTGCCTGCGGCAACATTGCTATCGCCGCCTGAACGCGCGCAAGTTCAGCACGATCAGAAAGCTGCTGGTAGGCGGTGATCGTATCGTCAGCGATGTGTGCAGCCGCCTCGATAGGCAACGCAAACGAAAAGAACCGCCGAACCGAACGTCGCCGTGCCCAATCGCGGCATTTATTGATCGCAATACGAGCGATCCATATTCTGAATGGCCGGTTGGCATCATAGCTTTTGAGCGCAGCGAAGGCAGATACAAATGCTTCTTGGGTTACGTCAACTGCGGCATCCTCATCGCCAATGGTAGCGCGTACGACGCGAAATATCGGCTCACGATAACGGCCAAGCAAAGCGGTGTAGGCGGATTGCCGCCCACTGAGTGCCAGCGCCGCCAACTCACCATCTGAACAGTCGTCGAGAGCAAGGCTCATTTTTGATCGGCAGTCAGCGCCTTGACCACGGCTGCATCAAACTTAGCCACCTGATTGGACCTGAGCAGAGCACGCATCGCAAAAATATGCTCAAGCGTTTCTTTTTGAAGCTCCCCCATCGCCATATGTGACTGGTCAACAGCAGCTGCTACCTCGGTGCCATAACCGTGTTCGTTCTCGATAGCCGCTGCCAGCTTAGCGTTATCGGCACGCATTTCTAATTCGAGTGCCTGTTTGCGAATGGCAAATTGCTTCTCCAACGCCTCCAGCTTTGCATGTTGAGTATCGTCGAGATCCAGACCGTTATGGAGCAACGCATGAAGTTCATTCTCAGCGGGTACTGGCGGATTAACAATCATCCGCCCTGCCACGACGCCCCCGATTGCTGCCAGAAAAACTATAATCGCGAAAATTATAGTTTGACGCATACCGCTCATTCGCCGCTGTCCAGAAGTGTTGATGGTGCAAGAGCCGCTGGCACACCAAAGGGCGACATGCTCGATGCAGCTCTGGCTGTAGTGCTCGGAACCACCGTGCTGACTAATCCCATTCCCACGGCTGCGATGATGGCAAACCCAATCATACCGCCTGACAACGGGGCGGAATTGGCCTGCCTATCGGTAAGTTGTGATAGCACCGCTTCATCTATCGTCATAAGCCGAGTCGGCAGCGGTACTGCGCGCAGTCCATCAAGCATATCGTCAATGTTGCTCATGCCAAGATCTCCAATCTTTATGTCATATATACGCGAGATCAACGCAAACCCCTCAACGGTTTTCAAATGAGGGTATCAACGTTGGCGTGCGTATTAGAGTTAGAACACCTTGTTTGGAGAACCCTAATGTTAAAGCTTCGCCTCTTATTCGCCGCCCCGGTCCTCGCTGCGTTGACCTTTTCTGGCGCGGCTTTTGCTCACGCCAAGCTCGTTAAGTCTACGCCTGCTGCTAATGCGGTGGTTGCGAAACCAACGAAAATTGTCCTGACCTTTAACGAAAAGCTCATCGCTAAGTCTGCCACCACTACACTCACGATGACGGGGATGCCCGGCATGAAAGATCATGCACCGATGAAAATTAGCGGTTTCACTTCGGCGATGAGCAAGGATGGCAAGACCATGACGCTAATGATGAAGCGCGCTTTGGTTGCAGGCACATATGAGCTTAATTGGGCTGCTGCTGGTCCAGACGCTCACCGGATGGAAGGCAGCTTCACATTTACCGTGAAATAAAATTGTGACGGAACAACTCAACATCGGCATCAGGTTTGCACTCTATGCGAACATGATGCTGCTGTTTGGTCTGCCATTGTTTGGTATTTATTCCTTGAATGCAGCGGAGCGGCAGCAGGATGCTGTATTCCCATTTCGCGCCTTCACTGGCTGGCTTTCCCCGCTTGGGATTGCACTTTCATTGCTCAGCATTACGGCGATGACGGCGTCAATGATGGGTGTTCAACTGAATGAAGTTGATGCGGCTTCGATCAAAACGATGATAGTTGATACGCCGATGGGCAATGCGTGGGCAGTTAGGGTATTGGTCCTGATTGGCATTCTATTTGCCGTCATTCTGAGCAAAACTGAAGGCATCCATACGCTGGTTTTTGTGACTTTGGGGTCTGGAGTTGCTCTTGGTTCTCTCGCTTGGACCGGCCACGGAGCCGCAAGCGAAGGCACGGCCGGAAGCGTACAGTTAATTGCTGACATCATCCATTTGCTTGCGGTGGGCGCTTGGCTTGGTGCTCTGGTAATCCTTACGTTCATTTTGTTTCGTGCCGGCAAAACACCCAGCGAGAGTTATTTGAAGATGGGGCACCGGTTCTTGAAAGGCTTTTCGACGATAGGCACCGTTATCGTTTCGCTGATCATTGCGTCTGGGTTGGTAAATAGCTGGATGCTGGTTGGCCCCAACAATTTGATGACGCTGCAATCCACGCTTTATGGACAGTTGCTTATTGCGAAGCTTCTTTTGTTCGGCATCATGCTGGCTCTCGCTGCCGCAAATCGCTTCATGCTGACCCCTGCGCTCGAACGCGCTTTACAAAGCACAAGCCCCACGTTGGCTGTGACCAAGCTACAAAAAAGTCTCGTGGTCGAATTAACTTTGATCGTGTCTATTGTCGGCCTTGTCGCTTGGATTGGGACGTACCAGCCTCCTTCGGCAATATGATGGGAACGATGTTGATTGCACTTCTCACCCTCGCCCGTTGCGCCGGAACGAATCAATCTCGGGTCCGTTCTTTTGTGAGAGCGACATCCATGAGTTGTTACGGTTCACCTGATCAGGTCATTTACTGACTACCACGCGCACGTCGAATTAAGCATCAAAGGAAACAACTATGAAATTGTATCTTATAACAGCCGCGGCATTTGCTTTCACGTCTCCGGTGTGGGCGCAACAGGCACCGATGCCACCCATGGATCACAGCAAAATGCAGCCTTCCGAGAAAAGTCCGATGCCACCTATGGACCACAGTAAAATGGACCACAGCAAGATGGACCATTCCAAAATGCCGATGGAGCATGCTGACATGATGGCGATGATGAATGATCCAAACAATCCATATGGTGCGACCGAAATGGAAATGCACAAAAAAATGATGATGGCAAACGCAGGGCTTCCGTCTGAATTGTGGACACGCAAAATGATCGAGCATCATCGCGGCGCGATTGCTATGTCACGCGTGGCGCTTGATAAGGCAACTGACAAGCAAACCCGCAATATGGCACAAATGACGATTACCGCACAAACGCGGGAAATCGCAAAAATGCAGGCCTGGCTGAAAAGCCACGGTAAGGCTGCTCAATAACGAAGCCTGGCATAGCAGGAGAGGTAACGACCTATCGTTGCCGATCATGTTAATGACATTAGCCGACTGATTTGTCTCATTACGTGACAGTCGGTCGGCCAGTGCCAATTCTAGCTGTGACTTAGCATAGTTCGATTATTACCCTGTTAAAAACGAACATAGGCATAGTTCCTAACCAGCTACTTTTTGGACTACCAGAATGATAGACGATCACTCGGACTGAATGGGGCACGGGTGTTTTTCATCAAAACTTTTCTCCAATCGCAGGTAGAACGATATGTCATCTGGAAATTCTCATAACGCTCCGGCATCATCGCCCGATGGAGTAAGTGAAACTGCCACAAACCTAACCTCTGCACTTGACCCTGTCTGCGGAATGAAAGTTAATCCGGCCACCACGGCACATCACGCAACACATGACGGCGTTCATTATCATTTTTGTAGTTCAGGTTGCCAAGCTAAATTTACTGCAGACCCCGCTAAACATTTATCGGATAACAAGCGTGCAGAACCCGTCGCCGCACCTGGTGCAATGTGGACATGCCCGATGCATCCCGAGATCCGTCAGCAAGGACCGGGCACTTGCCCAATCTGCGGAATGGCATTGGAGCCTGAAGAACCGTCGCTTGATGACGCACCCAATCCTGAACTGATCGATTTTACGCGACGATGGTGGGTGTCGGCCGCTCTTGCAGTGCCACTCCTCATTTTAACAATGGGAACCGAATTTCTAGGCCTACATTTAGTCGACCCCGTTTATTCGCCCTCGATCCAGTTGTTGCTGACGGCTCCTATCGTTCTTTGGGCAGGCTGGCCATTTTTCACGCGCGGTTGGACATCTATTGTCACGCGCAAGCTCAATATGTTTACCCTTATCGCCATCGGCGTAGGAGCAGCGTTCGCTTACAGTGTGGTAGCAACTTTCGCGCCGGGATTGTTTCCAGACACTTTCAAAACGCACGGCGGCATGGTGCCCGTCTATTATGAAGCTGCGGGCGTCGTCGTGGCGTTGGTCTTGCTCGGCCAAGTCCTTGAGCTTCGCGCAAGGGCGGCAACTGGCAAAGCAATCCGAGCTTTACTGAATCTAGCTCCAAAGACCGCGCGGCGGATTAATTCTGACGGCACGGAAGTCGATATTCCTTTGGCAGATGTCCTTATAGGCGACAGTTTGCGCGTTCGTCCAGGCGAAGCAGTGCCGGTTGACGGTGTCGTCATCGAAGGCCGGTCGTCGGTCGATGAATCGATGCTCACTGGCGAACCACTGCCGGTTGCGAAGGAGGCGACCAGCGCACTGACCGGAGGCACGGTCAACGGCACCGGTAGCCTCGTCATGGAAGCCCAAGCGATAGGTAACGATACGATGCTCGCGCGCATCGTTCGCATGGTAGCTGAAGCACAACGAAGCCGCGCACCTATTCAAGCGGTAGCGGACCGGATTTCGGGCTGGTTCGTTCCGCTGGTGATCGCCATTGCCCTGGCATCTTTTGTCATTTGGAGTCTTGTCGGACCAGAACCCCGTATCGGTCACGCATTGCTAAATGCGATTGCTGTTCTCATCATCGCTTGTCCTTGTGCATTAGGTTTAGCGACACCCATGTCAATCATGGTGGCAACGGGACGCGGGGCGCACGCAGGCGTATTGGTCAAACATGCGGAAGCACTGCAAGCGTTCGAGAAGGTCGACACGCTTGTTATCGACAAGACTGGAACGCTTACCGAAGGCAAGCCCAAGTTAGTTGCCATCGAGACAATGGCCGGGATCGACGAAAACGAATTGCTTGCGCTTACAGCAGCGGTCGAAGCGCGCTCAGAGCATCCGCTAGCGCATGCGATTGTGACCGGAGCGCAAGAACGCCATCTGGAGCTTGGCGAGCCAGAGAATTTTGAGGTTCAGGTAGGCGCGGGGATTAGCGCATCAGTTGGCGGACGGAATATTGTGATAGGCAATACCGCACAAATGCACCGCATCGGCGTCAATCCGACACCGCTCAATGACGCTGCTGAAATGAAACGCCGAGAAGGTGCAGGTGTGATGCTTATCGCGGTAGATGGCAAACTAGCCGGAATGGTGGCTGTTGCAGATCCCGTTCGGGCAAACGCTCGCGAGGCGATCGAGGCGTTACGCAATCAGGGTCTGCGTGTCATTATGTTGACAGGAGATAATCCGACAACCGCCCATGTCGTGGCAGATGCAGTCGGCGGATTGGACGGAGTTTATGCCGAACTTAAGCCCGACGATAAGGCACGTATCGTTGGCGAACTCAAAGCTTCGGGGGCAAAAGTTGCGATGGCGGGTGATGGGATCAACGACGCTCCGGCACTTGCAGCCGCTGATGTCGGCTTAGCAATGGGCACTGGCACCGACGTAGCAATCGAAAGTGCTGGCATCACCCTCACCAAGGGCGACCTCGCAGCTGTTGTCCGCGCCCGCGCGCTTGCAAAGGCGACGATGCGCAATATCCGCCAAAACCTGTTCTTCTCGTTCCTGTTCAACGGAATAGGCGTGCCGGTCGCGGCTGGTGTGCTGTATCCGGTCGCTGGAATATTGATGTCACCGATGATCGCAGGAGCCGCGATGGCTTTGTCGTCTTTTACGGTTGTGATGAATGCGCTGCGGCTCAACCGCGCAGAGCTCTAACCGGCTGCAGAAGGACGCACGAAAGCGTTACCCCCACGGCAGCCGGGTAGCTTTAACATGGATGTTGCAGTCGTTTACTTCGATTCAGCAAGAATGGCCGCACACCGATCGTGGCAAAGGTTCATGGGGTTCCGACCCTGACCGTTCATTTCGGCATGATCATGTGTTCGACCCAGGCCAATATCTTTTTCCATTTCAACGCAGGAAGCGCGCTCTTCGTTGGTTGCCGTTTTGCATCCCGCGTATAAGCATCCCAGTTTGCAACAAGCCGAAAA
Source organism: Sphingomonadaceae bacterium (assembly GCA_031426075.1). GTDB lineage: Bacteria > Pseudomonadota > Alphaproteobacteria > Sphingomonadales > Sphingomonadaceae > Sphingorhabdus_B. The sequence goes on along the minus strand of JANPKN010000340.1, from coordinate 156 downwards.
CGCGCTCCTGCTAAGTGAAAACATTATCGACGGAAGTATGGACATCGTTGACCTGAATCGTAAATCGCTGTCATGGCATGGCAAGCGATTGATACCTTAGCCTTCAACATCTTCATATCGGAGTGGTATTATCATGGCGCAGAAGGCAAGCATTGA
>JANPKN010000339.1:0-8284 GCA_031426075.1 Sphingomonadaceae bacterium | reverse complement strand
GTAAACGTGCCAAAGCGCGGCATTGGCGACAAGGCAGTCGAGAAAATACACATCGTGGCGCGCGCCGAACGCGCGCCTTTGTCAGTCGCCGCCGCGCGTTTGGTTGGCACGGACGAACTTACCGGCAAGGCACGCAAATCGCTCGCGGACCTGGTGGTCGATATTGCCCGCTGGCGTGACGAGGCAGCAACTATGTCGCCTGCCAATCTAACTCGGCTTATATTGGATGAAAGCGGTTACACCGCCGTCTTACAAGCCGAGCGCAGCACTGAGGCATCGGGTCGCCTTGAAAACCTGAGCGAGCTTGCCCGCGCGATGGAAGAATATGAAACGCTTGGCGAATTCCTTGAGCATGTCAGCCTTGTCATGGACAATGACCGCGGCGACACTGGCGCAAGCGTCACAATTATGACCATCCACGCCGCCAAGGGCCTTGAATATGACAATGTCTTCTTGGTGGGATGGGAAGAAGGTATTTTCCCCTCCCAACGCGCTCTTGATGAAGGCGGTCTTGCCTCATTGGAAGAAGAGCGCCGTTTGGCCTATGTCGCCATCACTCGCGCGAAACGTAAATGCACCATCATTCACGCCGCAAACCGCCGGATTTATGGCCAGTGGACGAGCAGCATCCCAAGCCGCTTCATAGAGGAATTGCCGCTAGACCATATCGAGGCAGAGCAAACCATGACTGGCGGCGCTTCCTTGTGGCGGGCCAATTGGAGCGAGCAATCCGACCCGTTTGCACATTTGGCTGCCGCCAACCAAGGCCGGAGCAACGCGCGTGGCCCCGGCTGGCAACGTGCGGCAACGTCTGGAGGATTCAACCCTCGGCCCCAACGCATTGCCGAAAACACGCGCAGCGCGGTGAGCCTTGGCAACAAGGGCCGAAGTGACCTCAGCATTGGTCTTCGTGTTTTCCATGAAAAATTCGGCTATGGCGCAATCGCGTTGATTGAAGGTAACAAGCTCGAGATCGATTTTGAGCAGGCCGGCCGCAAACGGGTGATGGATAGCTTTGTAAGCTTGAGCTAATCCCCGGCCCATTACGGAACGTCCACCTGTCTGAGGTGTTTCCTATGCAGATTACACCGCATAGGAGATTGCAAGATGCCCATGATCGAAACCCGCGACGGCGCGTGGCTTTATGTAAAGGATTGGGGTAGCGGCAATCCTGTCATCCTCATCCATGGTTGGCCGCTTTCTTCCGACAGTTGGGATCCTGTTGCAGAGGCGTTGGCCAACGCTGGGCATCGCGTGATTTCATACGACAGGCGCGGTTTTGGCAGGTCGGAACAGACGTGGGGTGGCTATGATTATGACAGCCTCACCGATGACCTGGAAGACGTAATGAAGGCGACCGGTGCAACCGAAAACGTCACCTTGGTTGGCTTTTCCATGGGTGGCGGCGAAGTAGCGCGATACATGTCCCGTTATGAAGGCGCTGGCGTTGTACGCGCCGTGTTGGTCGCGTCTGTTGTACCTTTCATGCTGCAAACCGACGATAACCCAGATGGCGTGCCGCAAGAAACGTTCGAGCAGATGACTCAGGATATGATCACCGATCGTCCGGCATTCATGCGAACGTTCCTGCATGATTTCTTCGGCATTGGCTGGCTCTCCAAGCCCGTCAGCAGCGCAACGTTAGACTTGGCATGGAACATGACAATGCAGGCAGGGCTCCGACCAACGCTCAAAGCTGCAGAGGCGTTTTCGTCGACTGATTTCCGCGGCGATTTGCCTGCCTTCAAGGTTCCAACCTTAATTATTCATGGTACCGCGGACACGACTGTCCCCATTGACCCCACAGCGCGCATGGCGGCATCTATGATCGAAGATGTTCGCTTGGTCGAATATACGGGGTCGCCGCACGGGTTATTCGAAACCGACCGCGACCGGCTAATTTCAGACGTCATGGCATTTCTTAACGGAGAGGAACCGGGTTCGCAGGACCCCGAAAACTTCGTCATCAATCCAGCATTGCCAATGGGCGGTTATTGACAGCCAAATGGAACTCAATGAGGCCATTACGATCAGCTATGTGGATACCGAAGTATTTCTGCGGCTAGGCTCGGCAGCGATCATTGGTCTTCTTCTGGGGCTTGATCGAGAACTGCGCGGCCACGCCGCTGGCTTGCGAACGCATGGGCTAATATGCTTTTCGGCAGCAATTATGACTGTGTCGATTCTGGCTTTATATCAGCAATTGGGCACCGAAAACGCGCGCATGGATCCCCTTCGCATTTTTGAAAGCACTGGTGCATTTATCGGCATAGTTGCCGCGGGCCTTATTGTCGTTTCCAAGGGTGAGGTGCATAATTTGACTACCGCTGCCCATCTATGGCTCGCGTCAGTCATCGGGATCGCCTGTGGGGCTGGGCAATGGCCACTCGTAGCCATTGGTTCGGTCATGGCCTTCATCATACTCACACTAATTGGCGCAACCGAAAGTAGGTGGCTCAGAAAATGGGCTAAAGATCGTACACGTCCGGATGCGTGATTGGATGCATCCGGGCTGGTAAAAGCATCCATTATGCGCTTATGGTAAGCAATGGATGCGGGGGCTTCAATTATCATTGCCGATGCCAGAGCGGCACTCCAGCGGCGCGACGGCGAAACTGCTATGCGTTTATTGGGGGAGCTTGCCGACAGGGACGTGCCATGGTTGATGCTCGCTCAAGCTTGTAGCCTTAGAGGCGATGCTGCGGCAGAACAGGCAGCATTGCAACGCCAACTGGAGATAGAACCCCGGAACCTACCGGCGCTAATGCTGTCAGGTGAATTAATGGCTCGCATGGGCGATGACCGCGCAGCGAATTCCTTCTTTCAAGCAGCACTAAATCAGGCGGCGGCAACACCAGATGTGCCGACTGCGCTTCACCCGATGCTCCACCGTGCACGCGATTTTGTCGAGCAAGTGCAAGTCAAGTTTGAGCAGCATTTGATGGAAGGATTAGATCATGCTGGTCTCAGCCGCGACGGTAGGGTCGGAACCGCTGTCGATATGTTGCTGGGCAGAAAGCAGCTTTATCTGCAGCAACCTTCAAGCTTTTACTTTCCAGGATTGCCGCAACGGCAATTCTACGAACGGGATGAATTTCCGTGGCTGATGGAAATTGAAGCCGTAGTCCCAGAAATGCAGGCCGAATTGCGTGCGGTATTGGCGGACGGTGCTGACTTTGCACCATATGTGGAGGCAAACAGCGATCGGCCACGGGCAAACAACCCACTGATCAATGACCCCAAATGGGGTGCCTTTTATTTTTGGCGGAATGGCGAAATCGTGCCTGAAAACGCGGCCCGTTGTCCGGTCACAATGCGCGCGTTGGAACATGCTCCAATGCCGCTAATCGACCAGCGATCGCCGATTGCACTGTGGTCACTGCTAAAACCAGACACGCATATTCAGCCGCATCATGGGTTGTTGAATACCCGCCTAATCTGCCACATTCCATTGATCGTCCCGCATGGTTGCGCAATCCGCGTGGGTAATGAAACACGAAGCTGGCATGAAGACGAAGCACTGATTTTCGATGACAGTTTTGAGCATGAGGCTTGGAACAAGGGCCACGACACACGCGTCATTTTGTTGTTCGAGATATGGCGTCCGGAAATATCTTTGGAGGAACGCGCTGCGCTGACCACAATATTCGAAACGATTAACGATTATCATGGCGTTCCGGAAGACGCAGGCTAGTGCTCTGGCACAGCGAAACTCAGCTTTGCGCGTGAATAGAAGTGTCATCATTGCGCTCGCAATCATAAGCCGATAGGCGCACCCGATATGGCCGACATTCCTGCTGAAATTCATCCGCTTAAGATACCCGATTTCCGCTTTTACTGGATGGCGCGGTTTATGGCGGTGCTTGCAACCATGGGGATGGTCGTGGTCATCGGCTATCAGGCTTATGACATCGCGCGCAGCGATTATGGAATGTCCATCCGCGAGGCGTCGTTGCAGCTTGGCCTTCTTGGGCTGGTTCAATTCGTTCCGCTTGCGCTGCTGACGCCCGTCGCTGGATGGGCTGCAGATCGTTGGGAACGTCGCACCGTGGCGCGGCTTGCCAACAGCATCGATATGCTCGTGGCGCTTGCTTTGGGCTGGTTCACTTATATTGACGGCCTCACCCTCCCCCTGCTCTTTGTTTTTGCAGCTTTGCATGGCGTGGCGCGGGTGTTTGTTGGGCCGTCCATGTCGGCTATTGCGCCAAACATTGTACCGCCCGCATCTTTGCCCCGCGCGATTGCCTTAAGCTCCATTGCGTGGCAGATCGGATCGGTCATTGGCCCTGCGGCTGGTGGTCTGATGTTCGCAGCCAGCCCCTCGCTGCCATATTTTGCCTCGGCGGGTCTTATGCTGATGGCAACCATCAGCCTCAGCTTCGTTCGGCCAGTCTATCCGCCGCCGATGGAGCGGAAGATCCACCCAATTCGCCAAATGGTCGATGGCATTCGTTACACTTGGTCGGAACGCTTCTTACTGGGTGCCATCACGCTTGACCTGTTTGCGGTGTTGCTTGCGGGGGCGACGGCGATGCTCCCGGTTTATGCGCGCGACATATTGATGGTTGGGCCGGATGGTCTTGGACAGTTACGGGCAGCGCCAGCGGTTGGCGCGTCAGTGGTTGCCCTCATGCTCACCTTCCGACCGCTCCGCCACAATGTTGGCGCAAAAATGCTCTGGGCAGTCGTCGTATTCGGCGTCGCGACAATCGGTTTCGGGCTCAGTCACGAGATCGGCACGCGCGTATTCGGCGATGCCCGCATCGATTTTCTCAATATGGGCGCTGGCATGGCGGTGGCGTTAGTCATGCTGGTCGTCCTTGGAGCGTCGGACATGCTCTCCGTCTATGTGCGCTCGTCCTTGGTGCAACTGAACACCCCAGACGACATGCGCGGCCGAGTGAGTTCAGTGTCTGGACTAGCCATTTCCGCTTCCAACGAATTGGGAGAGTTACAATCGGGGTTGGCTGCCGCAGTGTTGGGCCCTGTCGGCGCGGTTGTATTTGGTGGCGCTGGTGCCATATTCGTTACAGCAATCTGGGCCGGGCTCTTTCCAGAGCTTAAAAACGCCCGCACATTCGAACCGCAATATAGAGGAAAAAGTCCATGAAAGCACAATCGATCCTCGAGACCATTGGCAATACCGCGCATATCCGCATGGCACGCATGTTCCCGAATGCAGAGGTCTGGATTAAATCGGAACGGTCGAACCCGGGTGGGTCGATCAAAGACCGTATCGGCCTAGCGATGATTGAAGCTGCTGAGAAAGACGGAAGCCTGAAGCCCGGTGGCACAATTATTGAGCCAACGTCCGGCAATACTGGTGTTGGCCTTGCGATGGTCGCGGCAGTGAAGGGCTACAAGCTTATTCTCGTGATGCCAGAATCCATGTCGTTGGAGCGTCGTCGCTTGATGCTGGCTTATGGCGCGTCGTTTGACCTTACGCCGCGTGAAAAGGGCATGAAGGGCGCGATTGAACGTGCGTTGGAACTGGTGTCGCAAACGCCGAATTCTTGGATGCCGCAGCAGTTCGAAAATGCCGCGAATATCGACGTCCACGTCCGCACTACGGCGCTCGAGATTCTTGAAGATTTTGCCGAATCCCCTGTCGACGTCATGATCACTGGTGTTGGCACAGGTGGTCACATCACAGGTTGCGCTGAGGTTCTCAAAAAGGCTTGGCCAAATCTGAAAGTCTTTGCGGTCGAACCGACATTGTCGCCCGTTATCAGTGGCGGTCAGCCTGGGCCCCACGCCATTCAGGGGATCGGCGCAGGGTTTATTCCGGCCAACCTGCATACTGCTTTGCTTGACGGCGTCATTCAAGTTGATCCCGAAAATGCCAAAGAAACCGCTCGTCGTGCGGCCCGCGAAGAGGGCATGCTTGTAGGTATCTCATCCGGTGCGACACTTGCCGCCATTGCGCAGAAGCTGCCCGAATTGCCCGCCGGAAGCCGCGTGCTTGGTTTCAATTACGATACCGGCGAACGCTATTTATCGGTCCCAGATTTCTTGCCGGTTGAGTAAAACAATAATGCCGGGACTCACCATCCCGGCATTTTGTTAGTTAGCGATGAAAGCCGCGATTATGCCGCAGCAAACATTTCCGGCGTAAGTGCCATAATGGCTTCACTTCCAGCCTCAATCTTACGGCGAAGCGCGCCACAGTCTGGCATATGACGTTCCGCAAAATAGCGCGCGGTCACAAGCTTAGTTTCGTAGAACGAAGCATTGCCAACACCTGCATCAAGTGCCTTCTGCGCGCTTTGCGCCATGCGTAGCCATTGCAGGCCAAGTGCAACAATGCCCATGATATGCATGTAATGGTGTGCACCGGCACCGATATTGTTCGGGTTGGCCATACCATTCTGCATGAACCACATTGTTGATGCCTTCAAATCGCCATTGGCTTTCTCAAGACGCGAAGCCAGATCAGCTAGCGGCCCATCCTTGGCAGCGGCGCATTCCTCGTCGACAATTTTGAAAAGCGCCTGAATGGCGCGGCCACCATTTTGCGCGAGTTTCCGGCCAACAAGGTCCATTGCTTGTACCCCGTTGGTGCCTTCGTAGATCATGGCGATACGCGCATCACGCACATATTGCTCCATGCCCCATTCGGCGATGTAGCCATGGCCACCATAGACTTGCTGCGCGTTGGTCGCGACTTCATAACCTTTGTCGGTACCATAGCCCTTGATGACTGGGGTCAGGAGCGACAACAGATCATCAGCCATCTGCCGCTCTTCCTCGGTCTGCGCGTGGTGCATCAAATCGGCTTGCAAGGCGCCCCATAGGCACAAGGCGCGCATGCCTTCCGTAAATGCCTTGGCGTCCATCAGCATACGGCGCACATCAGGGTGCACGAATAATGTGTCAGCCTTTTGGTCCATATCCTGCGGTCCAGTCAACGCTCGCCCCTGACGGCGATCTTGCGCGTAATGCACCGCATTTTGATACGCAACTTCCGCAACGCCAAGGCCTTGCTGGCCTACGCCCAAACGCGCGATGTTCATCATAATGAACATGGCTGCGAGGCCCTTGTGCTCTTCGCCAACGAGATAGCCCGTCGCGCCATCATAGTTCATAACGCAGGTAGCGTTGCCATGAATGCCCATCTTATGTTCGATCGAACCACATGACAGTGTGTTGCGGGCGCCAAGCGACCCGTCGTCATTCACCAAGAACTTGGGTACGATGAAAAGCGAAATGCCTTTCACGCTGTCCGGCGCGCCAGGTGTTTTTGCCAGCACCAGATGAATGATATTCTCGGTAAGATCATGCTCTCCTGAAGAGATGAAAATCTTGGTACCCGAAATCGCAAAGCTGCCATCGCCATTTGGCTCTGCCTTGGTCCGAATGAGGCCGAGGTCCGTTCCGCAATGCGGCTCGGTCAGGTTCATTGTACCGCCCCATTTGCCCGAAATCATATTCGGTGCATATTTGGCCTTTTGTTCTTCGCTGCCCTTGACCAAAATCGCGGACACTGCGCCTTGGGTCAGACCAGGATACATCGCGAACGCCATGTTGGAGCTTGCCATAAGCTCTTCAAAGGCCATGGAGACAATGTGCGGCATGCCTTGGCCACCAAACTCCTCAGGCGCGGACAATGTGCCCCAGCCACCCTCGCAGTAAAGTTTGTAAGCTTCCTTGAAGCCATCCGGCGTGGTCACGCTGCCATCTTCATGCCGCGTGCAGCCCTGCAAGTCACCGACTTGATTCAAGGGGAACAGCACATTTTCCACAAACTTCGCGCCTTCGGTCAGGATTGCGTCGATCATGTCCGCGCTGGCGTTCTCAAAACCCGGCAGATTGGCGTAGCGTTCAACGCCCAAAACTTCGTTGAGGATGAACTGCGTGTCGCGAACGGGGGCGGTATAGCTTGGCATTTTCGGTCCTTAAAATAGCAGTGAATAGGTGTCAGGCCGTAGCAGATTTTTCCGCAGCCTCGACCTGCTCAACCGTTGAAACAAATTCGGTCAGTTCGTTAATCGCGCTTTCGATATCGTCGCGCTGCGCCTTCAACAGGTTGATCCGGTCACGGCATTTCTCAATCGTGACCCGGCGCTGAATATTGCGTCCGTCATTGAGGTCGTAGAGATCGATCATCTCGCGGATCTCGGCAAGGCTGAAACCAACCCGCTTTGCGCGCAATATCCATGCGAGCCGCGCCCGGTCGCGCTTTGAATATATGCGTGCCAAGCCCATGCGCTCTGGGGAAATAAGGCCCTGATCTTCGTAAAAGCGCAATGCCCGCGCCGTTACCTCAAATTCGATGGATAGGTCG
>JANPKN010000338.1:0-1520 GCA_031426075.1 Sphingomonadaceae bacterium | reverse complement strand
GTGACCCGTCAGGCGAGGCCAGCACATAGAGATCCAGCCTGTCGGACGGGGCTTGGTTGGCGTGCATCAGCAGTTCGCTTGGCGCGGCTTCGGTGTGCACCGTCACCACTGGCGACCCCGCATAATGGGCCGCGAGCGTATCGCGTAACGCATCCGCGCTGGCGGCCCCCGACATGTACGACAACGGCAGCGGCACCTCAACGATCATCCCACGAAAGGCGCGGACGACCGCTGGCGCAAAGATTGGCGCGTGGGCAAGTTCCGCATGGATCTGCATTTCGGGCACATGCTTGTGCGCCAGATCAAGACCATAGGTGCGATAGCCAATGTCAGCGCCCTCGCCTTCGAAACGTTCAATCAATGCCTTACCACCGCCCGAATAGCCGGAGACAGCGTTGACGCTGTAAGGCCAGTCGGCCGGGAGCAGGCCTTCTGCCACCAAGGGCGCGACCAACCCTAAAAAGCCGGTCGGGTAACAACCGGGGTTGCTGACCAATCGCGCTGACGCAATCCGTTCGCGCTGGCCCTTGCGGTATTCGGCAAAGCCATAGGCCCATTCGGGGTCTACGCGAAAAGCGGTCGATGCATCGATGATACGCGTGTCGCTGGAGGTGGTCATCGCCACCGCTTCTTTCGCCGCGTCGTCGGGCAGGCAGAGGATGACAAAGTCGGCGTCGTTTAGCGCCTCGCGCTTGGCGGTGGGGTCTTTGCGTTTTGCGTCGTCTAGGGTGATTATTGTGAATTCAGCGCGGCCCGCAAGCCGGTCAGCGATTTCAAGGCCAGTGGTGCCCGAAGCGCCGTCGATGAAGATGGTTTTGGTCATGTGTTCAACGCTCCATCCCCGTTCGTGTCGAGCGTAGTCGAGACACCGTGAAAGCGCGCAAGACCTCCCGGTGTCTCGTCTGCGCTCGACACGAACGGATAAAAGGAGTTCACCATATCACCCTTTTCCGCGCTATTATCGGCTCATCATGCTCAGAAAACCGTGCCGCCGCATCCGCCAATGGCTCGGCGCTTACGGCCATCGCAGTGCCATTTGCGTGAATGATGTTGTCGCCGTCCGCCATAATGCCGACATGGCCAGGGAAAAATACCAGATCGCCCCGTTCGAGTGCGATACCTTCCGGCAAATCTTCGCCGAAATCGGCCTGCTGCATATCGGCGTCACGCGGTGCCATGACACCCTTCAGGCCGAAAACCAATTGCACCAGGCCGGAGCAGTCAATTGCATCGCCGCTGCGTCCGCCCCAGCTATAGGGTGTGCCGATAAGTTGCTCAGCCAGATCAGCGGGCGATGCCTCCACACACCCAATTTCGGACAAATGCGCGAGTGGCACAAATCCGCTTTCGCACGCGAGATATTTGCCACATTCGCTTGGCGCTCCACACAGCAACTGCGCGCCCATCGGATAACGCGCGATCACTGGCGCTTTGGTCGACGGTGCAGCCACCAGCAACGTTGCAGACGCGCTAACGATATGCGTTGCGTCAAAATCATCGCCCAGTTCAGCAAAGCGGAC
>JANPKN010000337.1:0-2693 GCA_031426075.1 Sphingomonadaceae bacterium | reverse complement strand
CCCAGCGATGATCCCGCTTTGGATGTCGGGCGTTGCCATTGCCACCGGCAATGCGTTCATTATTAAGCCGAGCGAGCGCGACCCGAGCGTGCCGGTACGGCTGGCCGAACTGTTCATCGAGGCAGGCTTGCCCGAAGGCATCTGTCAGGTCGTGCATGGCGACAAGGAAATGGTCGATGCTATTCTCGATCATCCTGCAATTGGCGCGGTGAGCTTCGTCGGATCGTCTGACATCGCGCATTATGTCTACAATCGCGGCGTTGCCAACGGCAAGCGCGTGCAGGCAATGGGTGGCGCGAAGAATCACGGCATCGTCATGCCCGACGCCGATCTTGATCAGGTGGTGAGCGATCTGGCGGGCGCGGCCTTTGGTTCAGCTGGCGAACGCTGCATGGCACTGCCGGTGGTAGTTCCGGTCGGCGATGAGACCGCAGAGCGCCTGAAGGCCAAGCTCATCCCTGCCATCGAAGCATTACGTATCGGCATCTCGACCGATGCAGAGGCACATTACGGACCGGTCGTCACCGCACAACACAAGGCGAAGGTCGAAGGCTGGATCCAGACCTGCGTCGATGAAGGGGCAGAACTGGTGGTCGACGGACGCGGCTTTACCTTGCAGGGTCACGAGGAAGGCTTCTTCATCGGCCCGACATTGTTCGACCATGTCACCACCGACATGGAAAGCTACAAGGAAGAAATCTTCGGTCCTGTCCTGCAAATGGTGCGCGCTGCAAACTTCGAAGAAGCCTTAATGCTACCCAGCAAGCATCAGTACGGCAACGGCGTCGCCATCTTCACCCGCAACGGTCATGCGGCGCGCGAGTTCGCCGCTCGCGTAAATGTCGGCATGGTCGGCATCAACGTACCGCTCCCCGTACCCGTTGCCTATCACAGCTTCGGTGGCTGGAAGCGCTCGGCCTTTGGCGACACCAATCAGCACGGCATGGAAGGCGTCAAGTTCTGGACCAAGGTCAAGACCATCACCCAGCGGTGGCCAGACGGATCACCCGACGGCGGCAACGCGTTCGTCATACCCACAATGGGATGAAGCATATGAAAATTGCATTTATCGGGCTTGGCAATATGGGCGGCGGGATGGCGGCAAACCTCGTTAAGGCGGGGCACGAGGTGAATGCCTTTGACCTGTCGGCAGAAGCATTGGCGCGCGCGCAGGACAATGGCTGCGCGACTTTTACGTCCGTGCGCGAGGCGGTTGCAGGCGTCGATGCCGTGGTGTCGATGCTACCCAATGGGAAGATTGTCGCGAGCGTTTTCGAAACCGATGTCTTGGGCCAGGCACCAGAGGGTTCGATTTTGCTCGATTGCTCGACCATTGACGTTGGCACAGCGCGTCAGGTTACTGCCGATGCCGTTGCGGCTGGCTATGACATGGTTGACGCGCCGGTGTCTGGCGGGATTGCAGCTGCCAATGGAGGCACGTTGACCTTCATGGTTGGTGGCACGGATACGGCATTTGCACGCGCCGAGCCGATATTGTCTGCCATGGGCAAGGCAGTCATTCATGCAGGCGCATCTGGCGCGGGGCAGGCAGCCAAAATCTGCAACAACATGCTTTTAGGCGCATCGATGATCGCGACATGCGAGACCTTTGCGATGGCGGAAAAGCTGGGTCTGGATTTGCAGACCTTCTACGACATCTCGTCCAAGGCATCTGGCCAGAACTGGTCGATGACCAGCTATTGTCCGGTGCCCGGCGTTGGACCAACTTCGCCTGCCGACAATGACTATCAGGGAGGCTTTGCTACGACCTTGATGCTCAAGGATCTGAAACTGGCATTGGATGCTGCGGAATCGGTTGGTGCGGACACCCCGATGGGCAGGCGCGCAGCTGAACTATATGCGCAATTTGATGCGGCTGGAAAAGGCGGCTTGGATTTCTCGGCGATTATTCAAAGCCTGTGAAGCAGGAATGTATGCAAAACCAGTTTGAATTGACTGACGACCAGATCGCCATCCAAGACATGGCGCGCAAATTCACCGCAGACGCAATTGCGCCGCACGCTGCCGAATGGGACGAGAAATCGCACTATCCGGTCGATGTGTGGAAAGCAGCCGGCGAACTTGGCTTTGGTGCGATTTACGTTTCCGAAGAATCAGGTGGTACCGGGCTTGGACGGCTCGAGGCTGCGCTCATCATGGAAGCGATGGCGTATGGTTGTCCCGCCACAAGTGCGTTCATTTCGATCCATAACATGGCCGCGTGGATGATTGACTGTTTTGGCAGCGCGGACGTCAAGGCCCGCTATTTGCCTGACCTTGTATCGATGCAGAAAATCGCAAGTTACTGCCTGACAGAACCCGGCAGTGGATCGGACGCAGCAGCCTTGAAGACAAGCGCGCGACTTGATGGTGACCATTATGTTGTGAACGGCACGAAGCAGTTCATCTCCGGCGCTGGATATAATGACGTCTATGTCGTCATGGTGCGGACCGGCGAAGAAAAGACCAAGGGCGTTACGTGCCTTGTTGTCGACAAGGACACACCCGGCTTGAGCTTCGGTGCACCGGAGAAAAAGCTTGGCTGGCACGCGTCGCCCACCGCACAGGTGATCTTCGAAGATTGCCGCGTACCCGTTGCCAATCGCGTTGGCGCAGAAGGGGATGGATTTCGTTTTGCGATGATGGGGCTGGATGGTGGACGCTTGAACATTGGGGCTTGTTCGCTTGGCGGG
>JANPKN010000336.1:0-6909 GCA_031426075.1 Sphingomonadaceae bacterium | reverse complement strand
CCACCTGACCCGACAAGGGGATTTTGAATGAGAGCCACGATCGAACGCGCGACCCTGCTGAAAAGCCTGAGCCACGTCCAATCCGTGGTGGAGCGTCGCAACACCATACCCATATTGTCAAACGTCCTGATCGAGGCCAGCGAAGGCGGCAAGATCAAGCTGACCGCGACCGATCTTGATTTGCAAGTTGTTGAGACTTTTGCGGCCGATGTCGAAACGCCCGGCGCAACCACCGTTTCCGCGCACACTCTGTTTGAAATCGCCCGCAAGCTACCCGATGGCTCGCAAGTGCAACTGCACGCCGCGGACGGTCGCATGGCCGTCAATGCCGGCCGCGCCCGTTTCTCTCTCGCGACATTGCCACGAGACGATTTCCCAACCATTGCCGAGGGCGAATTGCCCACGTCGTTTGAAATCCCTGCAAGTTCGCTGATCCAGATTATCGACAAAACGCGCTTTGCGATTTCAACCGAAGAAACGCGTTATTATCTAAACGGCATTTTCCTGCATGTCACCGACGATGCAGAACCGGTTCTCAAGGCAGCCGCCACCGACGGCCACCGCTTGGCGCGCGTAACCTTGCCGCGTCCGGCTGGTGCAGAAAACATGCCCGACATCATTGTTCCGCGCAAATGCGTCGCCGAAGTCCGCAAGCTGCTTGACGAAAGCGGCGGCAATGTGATTCAGGTCGATCTGTCGGCCAGCAAGATCCGCTTCACCTTTGACAGCGTCATTCTGACCTCAAAGCTAATTGACGGTACGTTCCCCGATTACAGCCGCGTCATCCCAACCGCGAATGACAAGCTGTTGCGAATCGATCCCAAAGCATTCAGCCAGGGCGTTGACCGCGTTGCGACCATCGCCACCGAAAAAACTCGCGCCGTCAAAATGGCACTTGATCATGACAAAATCACCTTGTCGGTCACCAGCCCCGAAAATGGCACGGCTGCCGAAGAAGTGTCCGGCCAGTATAGCAGCGAAGGCTTCGAAATCGGCTTCAACGCACGCTACCTAATGGATATCTTGAGCGAGATTGAAGGCGACGTTGTTGAACTTCACCTCGCCGACGCCAGCGCACCCACGCTGATCCGCGAGAATGACAAGTCAGCAGCCCTCTATGTTTTGATGCCGATGCGGGTTTGATTATGAAATCAGTCGAAGCACTCTGGTTGGTAAAGTTTGGTGATTACGAAACGCCAACTGACGCTCGGAACGGCGGCGTCCTTGTTTTGGAAACAAATCGGGGTTTTGGCGGTGACTCTGGTTATGCTTATCTCGGAACTTACGACGTCTCAGGCGACAAGTTTGAGGCAGACATTTCAATTAGCCAGTTTAGCCCAGATATCGAAAGCGTCTGGGGTCCAGACGTAACCGAATTAGATATCCACGCGTCGCTTACCCGCGAAGATGATATCATGTACGGCTCAATGTGGCCTTCAGCTAACTCCGAATTAAAGGTCGCGGTTTATTTGGTTCGGTTCAAGGACCTGCCGTAATCTGGGTCACTCAGCAGCTTCAGCCATCATCACATTCTGCGGCCCGCGCACGACGATACCGGGGAGTGCGCCGGTCATCACACCTTCACGAAAGGTCACGGCTCCCGCTTTCACCGTCGCCACATAACCCGTCGCCTTCTGAAGCAACCGCTTCCCGCCAGCAGGCAGATCGAAGGCCAACCATGGTTTGCTCAGCTTCAACCGATCCAAATCGATGACATTGATATCCGCCAGATAGCCCGGCTTCAGAATACCACGATCATTCAGGCCGTATAGCCGCGCAGTATCATGGCACTGGCGCTTGATCGCGTTTTCCAGCGTGATGCGTGTCCCGGCGCGGTCACGGACCCAATGTTGCAACATGAAGGTCGGGCTTGCTGCATCGCATATCGTGCCGCAATGTGCACCTCCGTCTGACAGGCTGTTCACACAGTCATCGCGGGTTTGAAGATCCTCAAGGAAGTTCAGATTGCCGTCGCGATAATTGAGGATCGGGAAGTAGATAAATCCTGTGCCATCATCCTGCATCAACAGATCGTAAGCATATTCGGCTGGACTGACCCCGGTAGCCATAGCGCGTGCCATCACGCTTTCATCCTGCCGTGGCTCGTAGTTGAACTCTGGCCCCATTTCGAAATGCACCGGCCAGCCACCAGCAACGATGCGGAGAAAATCAATGATGTCGCTTTGCGGAAATACCGATTCTTCCGCAATCAGGCGCGCCTTGAACGCTGGATCTTTCAAGTGCTTGAGCTGCTCTGCCCAAGGCAGCGCTTCAATCTCAGCCCATGCCGGTTTAAACCGGAATGGATGCACTGTCCCCTGCCAAGCCATGATGATGCCATTGCCGCGTAAGGCGATCTGCGCGACGATATTTGCGCCATTATCATTCTCGGCAATCATCGAGGAAATCTGTTCCTCCAACGGCATTTCCTTGGCGATCGATTGCAAGGCGGCGAAGGTGACGGGCAATCCCGTTTCGCGGCTCAACGCACCCATCCAGCCAAATTCGTCCCAATCGCGCTTCATGTCGCTTGCCATTTCGAACACGCCGTGGCCAACGCGGCCCATTGCGCGGCCTATGCCGATCAGCTCTTCCTTGGTCGCCGTGGTGCCGGGCACAAGTTCTCCATCTACCGACTTGTGAAGCACTGTGCGCGAGGTGGAAAATCCAAGCGCGCCGGCGCGAATGCCTTCTTCTACTATACGTGACATTTCGGCGATGTCCGCGTCGGTTGGCACTGCACCCGGCATTTCGCGATCGCCCAGTACATAAGCACGCACTGCGCCGTGGGGGACGTGCGTGGCAACGTCGATGGTGCGCGGGCGGCGCTCAAGCGCGTCCAGATATTCGGGGAAGGTTTCCCAGTCCCAAGTCATGCCCTCGGCCAACGCGGTTCCGGGGATGTCCTCCACGCCTTCCATCAGGCCAATCAGCCAGTCATGCTTGTCTTTCTTGGCTGGCGCGAAACCGACGCCGCAATTGCCCATGACGACCGTGGTGACGCCATGCCAGCTGGATGGCGCCATCTCGCTGTCCCACGTTGCTTGGCCATCATAATGCGTGTGGATGTCAACAAAGCCCGGGGCAACAATCTTGCCTGTTGCATCAATCTCTTCGCGGCCTTGTGCGCTGATTTGGCCGACCGCCGAAACGATGCCACCGTCCACGGCGACGTCCGCAACAAAGCGCGGGGCGCCCGTTCCATCAACAACCGTTCCGCCACGAATAACCAGATCATGCATGCCGACTCTCCTCTGTCCTCGGGGCAGAGCGTATCAGGTTTAATCAGGCAATTAAACCTCTGCATCAAGGATAGGCGCGATGCAGGTCAGACGCTGGCTAAATCGCAAGCCATGCGCCAGTTTCGGGCCTAGGTCGAAACGCTTGTTGAACCCGTCACCTCAGCCTCTTCAGTGGAGGATTTGGTGCTAGCCAGCCCAACGCCGCCAGCCATGCCCATTCCGCCAGCCATGCCGGCTCCGCCGCCACCGCTGCCGCCACGACCGCCACCGCCTCCGCGTCCACCACTACCACCGCCCCGGCCACCAGACGAGGCGGGCCGCGTTGGGCCTTGCAGAGGAATTTCGACGTCAGCGGGAACTGGATCGAGGTCCAAGGCCTTGCGGATAAAATCACGCATCGCGGTCACCAGCTCATGTGTGTGCACTGGCCGCCCGTCGGCCAATTCCTTGGCTGCACGCGCGGCAAGCCGCACATGCTCTTCGGTACCCAACAGGATGATATCTGACAACGCAGCCTCGACAGCGTCGCGGATGCGCCTTGGTCGTTCCGACCCTCCAGCCTCATCCGAATCCTCGTCAGCCCGCGACAGATCCAGCGCCGGGCCAGTCGGCGTATCGGGCGCTTGCGCCCTTATTTCCCGCAAATGGCGCGGGTCGACCGACAAATCACCGGTGAAGGAGCCACCTAAAACCTTGTATGCGGCAATCAGCGTCTTCAATCGCTCATTAATCTGACGGTTTGTTCGTTCTCTGCGCTGCTGGATCGTCATCATCACGACCAGTCGAATGGACACGCCAATCAAAGTGACGAGCACGAGGCCGATCAACGTCACGCCAATGCTTTGCCATGAGGAAAAATCAAACATCCGCATGGCCAATTGTTCCTTTAAACCTCACGCCTTGCCAATAAACGCAGACGCAGCGCGTTCAGCTTGATGAAGCCTGCAGCGTCTTTCTGGTCATATGCGCCAGCATCATCCTCAAACGTCACAACCTTTTCGCTATACAGGCTTTTTGGCGACTTGCGCCCAACAACGCTCGCAAGGCCTTTATACAGCTTCAAGCGGACGGTACCTGACACATGCTCTTGACTATGATCGATGGCCGCTTGCAGCATTTCGCGTTCAGGCGAGAACCAGAAACCATTATAGATCAGCTCTGCATATTTTGGCATAAGCTCATCCTTCAAATGCGCTGCGCCGCGATCCAGTGTGATGCTTTCGATGCCGCGGTGCGCGCGGGCATAGATTTCGCCACCAGGCGTTTCGTACATGCCGCGCGATTTCATCCCAACAAATCGATTTTCGACCAGATCAAGCCGACCAATGCCGTGCTTGCGGCCAAGCTCATTGAGCGCGGCCAGCAATGTCGCCGGCGACATCGCTTCGCTGTTGAGCGCAACGCCGTCACCCTTTTCAAAATCGATGGTAATGTACTCGGGAATATCCGGCGCATCTTCGGGATTAACCGTGCGCGAATAGACATAATCAGGCGTTTCATCCCACGGATCTTCAAGCACCTTGCCCTCGGAGGATGTATGCAAAAGGTTCGCATCAGTTGAAAACGGGCTTTCGCCGCGCTTATCCTTCGGCACGGGGATTTGATGCTGTTCGGCCCACTCGATCAAGCGCGTGCGGCTGGTCAAGTCCCATTCGCGCCAAGGGGCAATGACCTTGATGTCGGGATTGAGGGCATAAGCGGATAACTCGAAACGCACTTGATCATTGCCCTTGCCGGTCGCGCCATGCGCGATTGCATCGGCGCCCGTTTCGGCTGCAATCTCGATCAACCGCTTCGAAATCAGCGGACGGGCAATCGACGTACCCAACAAATAATCGCCTTCGTACCGGGCATTGGCACGCATCATCGGGAAGACAAAGTCTCGGACGAATTCTTCGCGCAGATCATCGATATAAATATGATGCTCTGGCACGCCCATCAGCACTGCCTTTGCGCGGGCAGGCTCAAGCTCCTCGCCTTGGCCCAGGTCAGCCGTAAAGGTGATGACTTCGCAGCCATACTCAACTTGCAGCCATTTCAGGATGACACTTGTGTCGAGACCGCCTGAATAGGCCAGAACGACTTTCTTGATGCTGTCTGTCATATCACTTTTGTTCCGAAGCTGAATATCTGCCGCGCGCCTAACAGTTTAGGCGGGGTTCGACAACTCCCACAGCTGCCAAAGACCAAGAACCAAAAACATGCTAGCGGCAATGATATGCACAGTACGCAGCGAGATTTTAGCCACGAGCTGCTCGCCTAAAAATACTGCTGGCACATTGGCAATCATCATGCCCAATGTTGTCCCGGCGGCGACGGCCCAAACTGCATGATATTGCGCCCCTAGCGCAATGGTTGCGACCTGCGTCTTATCGCCCATTTCGACGAAGAAAAAGGCGATGGTGGTCGCGACAAAAGCCCCGCGTTGCGAGGCGACTTTAATATCATCATCGACCTTGTCAGGGATCAGCGTCCATGCGGCCATGATCAAGAAACCCATGGCAACGACAAAACGGAATGCGTCGCTCATGAAAATCGAGGCAAGCGTGCTGCCTGCCCATGCGGCGAGCGCGTGATTGGCGATGGTGGCGGTGAATATGCCCGCTATAACTGGAATTGGTTTTTTAAACCGCGTTGCGAGCAATATCGCCAGAAGCATCGTTTTGTCGCCGATTTCTGCGACAGCCACGAGCAGTGTGGACGCAAAGAAGATTTCCATGAAAATATCCGGGTCAGGCAGTTTTTCGACGCAATGCCACCGGCCACCCCGCCCGACCGGTACGGATTGCCGATGCCATTGGTCTCGCCTTGAACCAGATGATCGTTTCCGATCTCATGGTCCCACATGCACCATGACCTCTCGGCCAAATATGTTGATGAATGTCTCGTTCTGATGGAACGACTGGCTACTCCACAGATGACTGACGTAACATTAGGCAATGCAGCTTACATAAGCAAGTACATGCTATTGAGATGGCGTCTGGTCCGTATCGGACAGGTTCTTGCCACGGCCCATTTGCCGGATTTTGAATTGTCGCCGGTTGCGCACATAGCGGCCAAGGGCGAAGGCCAAAACCAATGCCATGACCGCGCACAGAGCGTAAGCAATAATAAATCTTGTTTCCATTAAACTGGTATCCAGCAAGCCCACGAATGAGCCAGTCATTAGAATGCGGTCCAAAACCACGAAATAGTCGTAATTTTAAGGAAGGGCAAGTTTTGTAATTATCTGTAATATAGCGTATATTTTGAGACTTCAAACTTGGTCGAAAGCACGACAAGATATCAGGCACCGGGCGTTGCCTGATAAGTTGAGTTGTCGGATATCGTCGATCAAAAGGCAATCCCCAACAGCGACGCCCTCTTGATCCAACATACCCTCTCCGGCCACGGGAATGATAAACCAAGGACCCGTTCCAGTCAAAGATGCCAACTGCGTCGCATTATCCAGGTACCAAAGTCGGAAATACGGACCGTCCACAAGCTGCTGCCCGCCAACTGCACGTCCAGATCGCGCGTCGACATATCGGGCAGCGGCAGACACCGCGACGCCATCATCCAAATGCAGTTCGCGCGGGCGCCCATAATCAAACAGGCGATAAGTGACGTCGGCATATTGCTGCACCTCGACCAAAGTAACGCCAGCGCCAATGGCGTGCACCGTGCC
>JANPKN010000335.1:0-10588 GCA_031426075.1 Sphingomonadaceae bacterium | reverse complement strand
CGTTCGTTCAGCACCTGATAAGGATTGGGCTCATAATATGTCCAGCATGGTAAAGCATCTCATTTCGGCATCAGCATTAATAATTCCGTTTGTTGCGTCGGCCTCGGCGCAGCAATCCGAAGGCGTCGTTTGGCAGAGTGGAACTGGAAGCGGACAGGCAACTGCGCCAACCGGGCAGCCTTTGTCTACGCCGCTTGTTTATGATCCTAGCGAAGGCAAAATCCCGGCCGCATTGCAGCGATGGAAAATGCTAAGCGAACCGGGCAATTATAGCTTTAACGATTATGCCTCATTTCTGATGGTCTACCCGGATTGGCCAAATACCGACGACATGCGGAAGAAAGCGGAAGTGGCGATCAACCCCCTGTCTTATTCGCCAAACCAAGTGGTCGCTTATTTCGACCGCTTGCCACCGGTCACCAATGAAGGCCGGGCAAAGTTTGCGCTGGCGCTGGAGTCTGTTGGCGACAAGGCCCGTGCCGAAGCACAAGCGCGCGAAGCATGGCGCGGGGGTGCATTGAGCGATGAAGATGAGGCCCGCGTGTTCCGAATTGCAGGTAGCAAGTTTACCTCCGCTGACCATGATGCGCGCGTAGATCGGCTGTTATGGTCCGGATCAACGCGCGGCGCAGAACGCTGGATCGCTTACACCTCACCGCAGCGTCGACCCGCTTTTGTCGCAGCACTTGCGACACGGATGAAGGCACCTGACGCCGATTTGAAGGTGCAAGAGGCCGGCGCATTGGCAAATAGTGAGGCAAGCCTGCTTGCTGCCCGCGCGGACGCGATGCGCGCAGCTGGCAACAGTTTGGGTGTGCGCGAATTGCTCGCCAACCGTGGAAATCTTGCAGCGCCAGTGCCCGTTCTCAAGGATTGGTACCAGCTGCTGCTCACGCACGCACGTGCTGCTGAAAATGACGGCCAATATGACGTGGCTTATCGTATTGCGTCGCGTGTTGATGATGCTGTGCCTGCTGGCCTGATATTGGCGGACCAAGACCTCACCACACGTGATCGCTATACAAGCCTGACCTGGCTGGCCGGGTCAGTCGCGATGGATCGCCTTGGCCGTCCGCGCGATGCGGTGAGCATGTTCGAACGTTATGCCTCTGCTGCAAAAACAGCGCAAACCCGCTCGAAGGGCTTCCACTGGGCTGGTAAAGCCGCCGCAAAGGCTGGTGACCAGTCGAGTGCAACGCGTTACCATGAGCAAGCGGCAGCATATTATGAAAGCTTCTTTGGACAGTTGTCCTTGGAACAACTGCGCCGTCCTTTGCCCAGAGTTCCGAGCGTAGCGGCCGCACCGCCAGTTCTTACCGACGGCAATGTTCCGCCGGTGCATCTGGCAGCAGCGCTTGCAGCAAAATATGGCAGCTGGCGCGACCAGAGCAACTTTTTCAGGGCCATTGCGCGGCATTCCGACGATCGCAACGAATATGCGGCTGCCGTTGGTCTTTCGCAAAAGCTTGGCCGTCCGGACCTTGCGGTGATGGCAGGACGCGCAGCGCGGACAGATGGCATTCCCGATTTGCTTGGAAACAGCTACCCGACCGTCAACATTCCAGCGGCACATAGCCGGACGTGGACGCTCGCTCACGCCATCATGCGCCAAGAAAGCCAGTTCGACCGCGCGGCCGTCAGCCACGCTGGCGCGCGTGGGCTGATGCAGTTGATGCCAGGAACCGCGCGCGAAACCTCAGGCAAAATTTCAATGGCCTACCGCCCCGATGCGCTGACCGTCGATACCGACTATAATATCGCGTTGGGCGCCACCTATATTGAGCGCATGCTGGATTATTATGGCGGCAATTACCCGTTGGCGATTGCCGCATATAATGGTGGACCCGGCAATGTGAACAAATGGCTCCGTGCGTATGGTGACCCCCGCACCGGCAGCATCGGCATAATGGATTGGATTGAGAAAATCCCGCTCAGCGAGACCCGCGACTATGTTTACCGCGTGCTCGAAAACGCGGTAATGTATGACCATCTCCATCCCGAGAAGGCTCGCGTGCGTTCATCAACGCCGCTCAGCACCTATTTGGGTAAATCGACGCCGGGCTAACGCTTTCCCATTTGTCGAGCGCGCTCCCTCTCCGTTCGTGTCGAGCGCAGTCGAGACACCGTGAAGACATGCACGACCTCTAGCGTCTCTCGACTTTGCGCAACATCAGCGGCAAAGGCAAGGACATGGCCGAGCGCACCAACCCGATCACCCCAGCCGGATTCGCGGCCTTACGCGAACGCTATGAACAATTGTTCGCCATCGACCGCCCTGCAGTCGTCGAAATCGTCCACTGGGCCGCAGGCAATGGCGACCGAAGCGAAAATGGAGACTATATCTACGGTCGCCAAAAACTGCGCGCAATTGACCGGGAGCTGGGCCAGCTATCGAAGAAGATGAAGGTCGCCCAAATCCTCGACCCATCCAAGCAGCAGGACCGGAGCCGGATATTCTTCGGTGCGCGCGTCACCATTGCAGATGTCGACGACGTACAACGAACCATCACAATCGTCGGTGACGATGAAGCAGATGCCAGCAACGGCCGCGTTGGCTGGAATGCGCCACTATCGCGTGCTCTGAGGGGCGCGCGCGTGGGTGAGGTAAAGGCGGTAAACCTGCCAACGGGTCCCAAGGAGTGGGAAGTATTACGTATCGACTACCCCTTGGGGGAATAGCCAATCGTCCGCTGTGCAAGCGCGACGATCTCCGGGTTTGCCTCCGGAAATTCCTGCGGCACGCTTTGCTCAAGTTCTTGAATGACATGTCTAAGAACAGCAGTCCGCGCCGCTTTTTGGTTATTGCCGTCGATAACGGTCCATGGTGCCCAATGCGTATGGGTGCGCTTGAACATATCCTTTAGCGCGGCAAGATAATCGGCCCGCTTTTCACGATTGCGAAAATCCTCTGCAGTGACTTTCCACCGTTTGGCTGGATCATCCAGCCGTTCAGTCAGAACCTTGTCCTGCGTTTCGGCGGTCACATGTAGGAATATTTTGATAATCTTCGTGCCGATTTCGCCTTGGCGCGATTCAAATTCGTTGATCTCGTCATAGCCGCGCCGCCATTCCGCCTCATTGCAGAATCCCTCAACGCGCTCGACAAGTACGCGCCCATAATGGCTTCGGTCCCAAATGCTGATTTCCTGCTTTCCCGGCAATTTGTTCCAGAACCGCCACAGAAAATGCTTGTCCTTTTCCTCTTCGGTCGGCGCTGAAATCGGGAATACTTGGTAATAACGCGGATCGAGCGAAGAGGTCAGGCGCTTTATGGCACCACCCTTGCCTGCAGCATCCCAGCCTTCGAAAATGATTAAAGTGCGCGCTTCATGGAGAATATGCAGCGCCTGCAGCTCCGACAATCGATCCTGAAGGCTTTTCAGGTCCTTGTCGTACGTGCCGTCATATTTTTTGCCAGATTCATATTGGGAAAGATCGATGGACATTCGCGCTTTCCAGCACCTATTGCGCACATAGACAAGCGAAAGCGCGGCGCTGTCCCCAAAAGGGACAGAGCGCACACATAATCTTGAACTGGTATCAGGCCTTGGGTGGCTGTTCTACGACGCGAATATTCAATTCACGCAATTGCTTAGCCATGGCAGGCGACGGCGCGCCCATCAAAAGGTCTTCGGCCCGCTGGTTCATCGGGAACAGCGTGATTTCACGCAAATTCTGCACACCACACAACAGCATTACCATCCGGTCTACGCCTGCAGCCATTCCACCATGCGGCGGCGCGCCGAATTGGAACGCGCGATACATGCCGCCAAAGCGCTCCTCAACGTCCGCCTGCGTCAATCCAGTGAGTTCAAACGCCTTAACCATCAGATCAGGGTGCTGGTTCCGGATTGAACCCGAGGCCAGCTCGTAGCCGTTGCAAACCATGTCATACTGATAGGCTTTGATGGTGAGCGGGTCCTGGGTTTCCAACGCCTCGAGCCCGCCCTGAGGCATTGAGAAGGGGTTATGCGCAAAGTCGACCTTTTTGTCTTCCTCGCTCCATTCGTAGAACGGGAAGTCGATGATCCAGCAAAAACGGAAAGCGTCTTTTTCAATGAGGTCAAGCTGTTCGCCGGTGCGCGTCCGCGCAGCGCCAGCCAGCTTCGCCGCTTGCTCTTCCTTGCCAGCGGCAAAGAAGCAACCATCGTCAGGGCCAAGTCCAATCGCGTCGTAAAGCGCCAACATGCCCTCTTCGCCATGGTTCTTGGCAATTGGGCCGCCAAATTCGCCGCCCTTGCGGGTGACATAGCCAAGGCCAGCATGTCCTTCGCTGCGCGCCCATTCGTTCATTTCATCAAAGAATTTGCGGCTCTTTTCCGCGGTCTTTGGCGCAGGAATAGCGCGGACAACGCCGCCGCCTTCGACAATACGTTCAAACAGGCCAAAGCCCGACGTTTTGAAATGGTCGGTAACATCATGTATAATTAGCGGGTTACGCAAATCGGGCTTGTCGGTTCCATAATCGAGCATTGCCTTTGAATGCGGGATGCGCGGGAACTGGCCTGCGGGCGTCACTTTCTTGCCATCGGCAAAAGCTTCGAACACGCCAGCCATCACTGGCTCCATCGTGTCCCAGATTTCTTCCTGCGTCACAAAGCTCATTTCGAGGTCGAGCTGGTAAAATTCGCCCGGCAAACGGTCAGCGCGTGGGTCTTCGTCGCGGAAGCAGGGTGCGATCTGGAAATAGCGGTCGAAACCGGCAACCATCAACAATTGCTTATATTGCTGCGGCGCTTGCGGCAGCGCAAAGAATTTGCCGGCATGGATGCGACTTGGCACGAGGAAGTCGCGTGCACCCTCTGGGCTCGACGCGGTAAGGATAGGCGTCGAATATTCGGTAAAGCCAATATCTTCCATACGGCGGCGCGTTTCGCGAATGATCTGCGTACGCTTTACGATATTTGCGTGTAGCGTTTCGCGGCGCAAATCTAGGAAGCGGTACTTCAACCGGGTTTCCTCAGGATATTCCTGCTCACCAGCTACCGGCAAGGGAAGTTCTTCTGACTTGCTCAATACGGTCACGCTGCGAGCGAAGACCTCAATCTGGCCGGTCGGCAGATTGGCGTTCACCGTCCCTGCGCTACGTGCCTTTACCTCGCCATCAATGGTGATGACGCTTTCGAGGCGCAATGCTTCAAGAATCGGTAACGCCGGGCTGTCAGAGTCGGCCACGATCTGGGTCATGCCATAATGGTCTCGCAAATCGACAAACAACACGCCGCCATGGTCGCGCTTACGGTGGACCCAGCCCGACAGCCGGACGGTGTCGCCCACATGGGAATCGCGAAGTTCGGCGCATTTGTGCGTACGATAAGCGTGCATTGTTCACTCAATTCAAAAAAGCTGTGGAAAGCGGGCCTGTCAACAGTGCAGCGGCACTTTGTCAAGTCGTGAATGGGTGCTACGGCAACGCCCAATGCAGATTCATCCACTTATCTCCGACAGCAAACGCCTCGCCGAATTGTGCGCGCGCCTTGCACAATCGCCTTTTGTCGCGGTCGACACCGAATTCATGCGGGAAAATACATATTATCCCGACCTGTGCTTGGTGCAACTCGCCGACGCGAATGAAGCAGCAGCGATTGACCCGAAAGCAGAAGGTCTTGACCTGACGCCCATGCTCGATCTGCTGTGCAGCAACGAAGACGTGTTAAAGGTTTTTCACGCTGGCGGGCAGGATATCGAAATATTCTTTAACCTTACTGGCAAGACCCCGCATCCCATGTTCGATACGCAAATTGCGGCCATGGCGCTTGGTCAGGGTGAACAGATAGGGTATTCGAACCTGGTCGATCTGTGGATGGGTATCCAGCTGGACAAAGGCGCGCGCTTTACCGATTGGTCGCGGCGTCCGCTTGACAAGCGCCAGATTGACTATGCCATCGCCGACGTAACGCATTTGTCGGTGATCTTTCCGATGATGCTGGAAAAGCTT
This sequence comes from Sphingomonadaceae bacterium, assembly GCA_031426075.1. GTDB lineage: Bacteria > Pseudomonadota > Alphaproteobacteria > Sphingomonadales > Sphingomonadaceae > Sphingorhabdus_B. The sequence goes on along the minus strand of JANPKN010000335.1, from coordinate 4,650 downwards.
AAGGTGACTGGCCGCGGCGCGTGGTTGAATGATGAGATGGAGCGGATTTCCGACGCTGCCAATTATCGCAATGACCCCGAAAACGCATGGTCGCGGATTAAGGTTCAATCGCGCAAGCCTGAAGTGCTTGGCCGTCTTCAAGCAATGGCCGCGTGGCGCGAAAAGGAAGCACAGCGCAAGAATATCCCGCGCGGACGAATCATGAAAGATGAAACGCTGGCCGATATCGCCGCGCATCCTCCCAAAAGTCAGGCGGACTTGCCCAAGGTGCGTGGCCTGTCGCCAGCTTGGCGCGACAATGACATCGGTGCGCGACTGATCGGGGTGATTGAAGCAAGCCAGCCCATGGCGCGCGACGATTTACCAGACCGTAGCCGTTCGTCCCCCGGCGGTGGCAAAGATGGCTCCCTCGTGGCTGACTTGCTGAAGCTTCTGCTAAAAATCCGGTCGCGTGAAATTAACGTGGCCCCGCGCCTGATTGTGCGGACGGAAGAGTTGGAACGATTGGCAGCTGGAGAACGCGAAGACCTTGAAGTTTTGACTGGCTGGCGGTTCGACCAATTCGGGCGCGATGCACTTGACCTCGTTGAAGGACGACTTGCATTTGCAGTGGTTAATGGCAAGCTCAAGATGACATTGACGCATGAAGAGGACATGGTCCGCGAAACGCCAGCTTAACTCAGCTTTCTAGAACCTTTTTCACCAAGGTCAAATTGACCGGCGCATTTTCCGCCAGCGCCATGGCGTTTGCGGATCGTGCAAATTTTTCGATTGCGGCATAGCTGCGTTCAATACGGCGCTTCACGTAGCTTACCGCATCAATGCTGATGGCAGCGCCCCGGTCGGCAAGTTGTTTTTGCAACAGTTGTTCGATCATCTCGTCATCCGGCGGCGCAATGTCGAGCAACAACGCTGCACCCAAACGCGACTGCAAATCCGGCAGCGCAACATTCCATTCCGATGGTTGCCAGCGCGAGATCAACAACAGCGGCACGCCGCTTTCCTGCGAACGGTTCCATGCATTGAACAATGTTTCGTCAGGGCTCGCCTCGGCCTCGTCAATGACCGTTCCGTTCTGCCCCGAAAAATACCGCGCCATAAGCGTTTTTCCCGAACGCGCCGGTCCCGTCAGAATGGCACAACGCTTTGGCCAGCCCGATGCGCTTGAAAGCCCGGCAAAGGCGGATGCGTTTGATTCCGTAATGATCAGGCTAGACGAAGCGCCACTGCGCAATTCGTCCAGAGGCAAGGCGATCTGACGCATGGACCCGCTATAAACGCTTACGGCCGCGGTACAGGTGTAGAGGGCGCGAGGGTCGCAGGGGCTTGCGCTTCTGGAACAATGGATTTGACCACTTCTTCAAGCGAGGGCGCAGCCGTTTCCTCAGGCAGCGACCCGCCTTCATCGGCCGCAGCAGCATCCTCGACTTCGCTTTCCAGATCCTCTTCCTCGACGACTTCAGGCTCAAGGACCAACGACGCATCTGCACGTAGGCGGCCAGCGGCAAACGCAGATTGGAACAATTGGTCCATCCGCAATACGGCCTGATCCATCATCGCTGGAATACCCGCGCTGCTGGTCGTGCGCAGGGTGAATGAACCCAGAAACTTGTTATCCGGACCGTAGCGCGCCGAGAAACGCCCGATAACTGGACCACCAGGCCACTGCCGTTCGATCCGCGCGATGGGAATTATAACGTCGGCCGCGCCAAATTGGTCAAGGATCGTGCGCCACCAAATGCGGCTGCGCCGTTCTGCCTGACCAGCGTTCAACAAAAGCGATTCTCCGCCTGCCCCGCTTGGCCGTACATAATCAATGGTGCTGTCAGCGGTGCGATATTTGGCCCAGCTGCGCTGCCATGAGGTGCGCTGTTCAAACACTGTAGGCGTGCCAGCGGAATAAGTTATCGGCAGTAGCAGCAATGGAGCTGACCGCCGGGTAACGCCGCTTACGCCGAGCAACTGACCAGCGCGTGCACGATCAAACAACACGCCAAGCTTGGCCACATAACGGCGCGGGCCAATCTGTTCATGCTCAACAACAATTGCCGCCGTGATGCCGTCCAAGGTCGAATCGGACAAGCCAGCCCCGGCACTGCCATGGGTTTTCCGCCACAGCGCCGCCCATGCGATCCGTTGCGCTTCTTCCCAACCCTTTTGCCGCGCTTCAAAGGCGTTTTTGCCAACTACGTTGACCGAAACGCCCGTAACTTCAAAGTCCCCGGCGCTGGCAATCGGCGCAATACCGCGCTTTGGACCTTCGATCTGCGCAAGCACGATTCCGCCGCCAATCAGCGCCAAAGGCAAACTGATTGCTGCGACACGGAACCATTTTTTGCGCAAATTAGTCATCGCGGCACCTTTAGGCGACATAGACGTGGAATTCCAAGCCTGTTCTCGCTAACGGCGACAAATGGACGCAAAAGATCAGCAACCCGAATCCTACACTTACGCCAAGGCGGGTGTTTCCATTGAAACCGGCAATGCCCTGGTTCGCGCAATCGCGCCGCTGGCAAAAGCAACGCGCCGTGCAGGTGCGGACGCGGACCTTGGCGGTTTTGGCGGGTTCTTCGATTTGAAAGCAGCAGGGTTCAACGACCCGTTACTTGTGGCCGCAAATGACGGTGTCGGAACGAAGTTGAAACTCGCGATAGAATCAGGACGGCACGAAGGGGTCGGCATTGATCTGGTCGCGATGTGCGCGAATGACTTGATCGTTCAGGGCGCAGAACCGCTCTTCTTTCTTGATTACTACGCCACTGGTAAGCTCGACAATGCCGTTGCGACATCGGTTGTGGCCAGCATAGCCGAGGGCTGCAAATTGGCTGGCTGCGCGTTGATTGGCGGCGAGACCGCGGAAATGCCGGGCATGTATTCCGATGGCGATTATGACCTGGCCGGTTTTTGCGTTGGCGCAGTTGAACGCGAACAAGTTCTGACCGCAGACAAAATTATGGCAGGCGATGTCATCCTTGGTCTTGCATCGTCGGGTGTGCACTCCAACGGTTTTTCACTGGTCCGCAGGCTTGCAGCTGACAAAGGCTGGAAGCTGGATCGCCCTGCTTTGTTTGACCAGAATATCATTCTCATCGATGCGTTGATGGCGCCAACCCGGATTTATGTGAAGTCGTTGCTGCCGCTCGTGCGCACAGGGAAAATCCACGCGATGGCGCATATCACTGGCGGTGGTTTACTCGAAAACATTCCACGCATCCTGCCGGCGGGACTTCATGCGCATGTAGACGCCGACGCTTGGGAACAGCCACGTCTGATGGCATTCCTGCAGGCGCAGGGGCATATCGAACCTGAAGAGATGGCGCGCACATTCAACTGCGGAATTGGCATGGCCGTGGTAGTGGCGCAGGCGGATGTGGCGGATGTGACCGCCGCGCTTGAGGCTGCGGGGGAGACGGTGTTCGAAATCGGACACATTGCAGCTGGCGACAAAGGCTGCACCGTCACTGGCTCTGTTGAGACATGGAGCGCGCAGTCCGATTGGACTGCTGCCTATCATGGCTAACCCCCACCTGTCCGTTCGTGTCGAGCATCGTCGAGACACCGGTAAGGCGTGCATTACGGATCAGCATCTCGACTGGGCTCGATGCGAACGGGATTTGGGGTGTTGGTAATGACTAAAGCCCGCGTCGCCGTGCTTATCTCCGGCGCGGGCACCAATATGGCCGCGTTGTTATACGCCTCGAAACTCCCAAGTTGCCCCTATGAAATCGTTCTGGTCGCCAGCAATAATCCAGACGCCGAAGGACTAAAAATAGCAGCGACCGAAGGCATAGCCACTTTCGCTAAATCACATATCGGTCTCGAACGTGCGGCCCATGACGCGGTCATGCACGAAGCGATTACCCAAGCTGGCGCGACTTACGTCATTTTGGCGGGGTATATGCGCATTCTCTCAACCGAGTTTGTAGAAAAATGGGCTGGGCGGATGCTCAACATCCACCCTTCCCTGCTACCCAAATACAAGGGCGTTAACACGCACCAAAAAGCAATCGAGGCCAAAGACAGTGTCGCGGGATGTAGCGTGCATCTGGTCACAGCAGAACTCGACGATGGACCAGTGCTTGGCCATATCGAGGTCGCAATATTGTCCAGCGATACTGCCGACACCCTCGCTGCGCGCGTCAAGATGGCTGAGCATCAGCTCTATCCCAAGGTGCTAGCCGATTATGTCGCGCGCGCTACCAATCCGGAATATCTGACCGCGCAGGTCCGCAGCCTTGCCCTTGCGCAACCCGAGGCCGACGAAGTCCTATCCCATGGCATGCCATGCTTCGGTATTATTGGCGGCAAAAAATTTGCGTATGTGTCGGTCGACCATCATGGCGACGGCAAGACGGCATTGCTGGTCAAGATCAGCGGAGCCGAGGAGCAAGCGATGCTGATCGACAGCGACGCAGAGCGTTATTACCGGCCCGCGTATTTCGGTGATGGGTGGGTCGGCATCAGGCTGGATTTAGGCGACACCGATTGGGATCACATCGGTGACTGGATCGCCAAAAGCTGGCGCGCGGTCGCGCCGAAGAAATTGACCAAGTTAATGGATGTCGCCGGAGAATTTTAGTAACGAGCCCGGCGGAATAATTTAGGGTTGTGCCCGTCGACGGGGCACAACCCTAACGCAATCTTTCGTCA
>JANPKN010000334.1:0-7902 GCA_031426075.1 Sphingomonadaceae bacterium | reverse complement strand
GCCAACTGGGGTGGGTGGAGAGGCTTCTGACTTCGCCGTGTGGGGCGAAAGTACAAAATCCGCAGTCGACCATAATTGAAGCGTCCGTAATGTCTGCGGCCCTAAATCACGCCGATTGCGCAAAAATCCACGCGCGCGAGTCGATAAATGCGGCACGATATCCGCCCAAACATCATCCGTCAGTCGCGCACCACTGATCGCAGCTGAGGCGACGGCGGGTACATCGCCAGATAAGAGGAGTAGTAACGGCGCTGATTGAAGGCGACCTGACAAAGCGCGAACGCATTGTTCCCGGACAGCTACAGGTACATCAACCATGAATTGGTGCACTTTTTGCAGGCCGGCGGCAACCGATTGCAGGTCGAAATCTCCCGGATCCTGCGCAAGAATATCTACCAATTGCTGCCATTTTGCGGACAGCCCTACTCCCTCGTCTTCCGCCTGACGTAAGGTTGTTTCAAGGCGATCATCAAAACGCAATATATTCTGATTCCCAATGGCCAGATTTCTACAATCTTGGCGCGATAAACCCGTTAACGAAAGCGCGAAAGCATCAATTTTGACCCGTCACACTATGGGACAATTGCAATCCAATATAATTATATTATAAGACTTGGGCATAATAGAAATGGAAATATCGGAACCATGGCGAATACGAACCTCGACGCAATAGATATGAAGCTTTTGGCTGAACTCCAGGCGGACGGTCGGATCACCAATGTGGAACTCGCCACGAAGGTTGGGCTGACTGCGCCCCCATGTTTGCGCCGTATGCGTGCCTTAGAGCAGTCAGGGACGATCAAATCCTATCATGCTGATGTTGATGCAGGGGCCTTGGGCTACACCATTACCGTATTTGCAATGGTTAGCCTGAAAAGTCAGGCAGAAGACGATTTGAAGGCGTTTGAGCAACATGTAAGGGCATTGCCGGACGTGCGTGAGTGTCACATGCTCAACGGCGAAATTGACTTTATTTTGAAAATTGTAGCGCGCGATCTTCAGTCGTTTCAGGAATTCCTGACATCAAAGCTGACATCTGCTCCAAATGTGAGCAGCGTCAAAACGTCATTGACGATCCGCACCGCGAAAGACGAACCGGGCGTCCCCATTCCTCAGACATAAAAAAGGGCCCGATTGCTCGAGCCCTTTCAAATAATTTCACTGCGCGTCAGGTGACCGGCGTTGCCGAAGCCGGTGCTGCGGCTGGGTTTGCGCGATGATTGATAAACATCAACCAATACTCGGCAATTGCCTTACGGTTCGCACCTGTGATCATCGCAAAGTCAGCCTTGGCGCCTGCATAGTCTCCGAGCATTGTTTTTGACATGGCGAGGCGGAAGCGCGTGCGGTCCGTCTGGTCGCCGCCGTCCTTGTCAAGGACAGGCCCCTTGCTCAACGCGGATTCATACAGTTCCTTCGCGGTCTTGTAATCCTTGTGCGAGAAGAATGAGTCGCCGGTCAAGGAAGCCAGCATGCCCTTCGGACTTGCCTTTGCAGGGGCAACTGTGCTGGCCAAAGTGCGGGTGTCTTCTGCAAGACGGCCTTTGGCTTCGTTATAACGCTCGCTGAATGTCACGTTATTGCGCGAGATTACGCCCTTGGTGAAACCTTCATCAAGCACCGACACTGCCTCGGCCGGATAGCGGACGCCAATATAGCTCAGGCTGTCAAGATACTGGGCATATTCCTGCTGGAAGCGAAGGCCATCGGTCGCGCGCATCAACCGCATCACGTCCAGCGTTTCTTCAGGGTTGAAATCCCGCGAACGGTCGAAAAAAGCCAGCGCATCATGCCAGTAATCGGGGTTGTTTTCCGCCATCACCAGTTCCTTGTAGAAGTTGGCAGCCCCGGCGTAGTTTTTCGCTTTAGCGGAAAGGTTCGCTGCACGGACAACATAGGCCTTGTTCACGGGCCCAGCGGCCTTGCTTGCTTCAATAGCCTTGCCGATCCACGCAACCGCGTCGGCATCCTTGTTCTGCTGCGACATGGCATTGGAAATCAGGAATTCGATGTTGTTCGCGCGGTGGCCCAAATTATAGGCATCGATCATGTGCTTTTCCGCATCTGCGAACTTTTTGCCATCATAGGCAATTGCGCCTTTGCGGAAGGTATATTCCTTTTTCAATTCGGGCGGCGTAGACGCCGATGCGAGCAGCAAGTCGATGCCCTGCTCCTGAAACGCGAGGTCCTTCAAGGGCGCGCCGATGTTGATAGCCAAAATGCCTGCTTCATAACGGTCGTCATCATTGCCAATCGCGGCAACAACCTTCGGAAACTCAACTTTAGCTGCGGCTGCGTCCTTGGTTTTGTTCAGCATGTCGGCCACTGGCATATATGCTGCAATGAATGGCTTGGAGTAATTCTTCTTTGGCGCAGCTGCAGCAGCTTCCTTACCCTTTTTCTCCTTCTTGGGCTTTTCATTGGACTGCGCAAATGCTGCAGGTGCAGCGGATACCGCTACCAATGATAGGGCGAGGGCAAATTTTGAAACCAGTTTCATGTAACTCTCCGCGATAGTATTTGGCCGTGGCCCGTGATCGGCTTGGTTTATAGGACCTTGCCATCTTCTGTGCAATTGCCATAGCGCCACTGCATGAATTCCCGTTGAACGAACCGGAGCAAAAAACAAGTGGGTGAACACACTGCAGTTATAATTGGCGCACGCGGCGGCATTGGGGCTGCGCTCGCAGACGCTTTGGAACAAGACCCAACCTACGCACAAGTGATCCGGTTCCACCGCGAAAGCGCCCTGCCCGTCGATATATTGGATGAAACCAGCATTGCCGCCGCCGCGGCTTCTTTGGCGGGCACTGAGCCTCCCATAAGCTTGGTCGTTGTCGCAACTGGATTGCTGCATTCGGCCAGCAAAGGCCCTGAAAAGAGCCTTCGTGAGCTTGATCCTGACTGGATGATGGAAAATTACCGTATCAACGCGGTTGGCCCCGCGCTCGTCGCTAAACACTTTCTGCCGATCATGGCCAAACAAGGCCCGATCTGCTTTGCCGCGTTATCGGCGCGCGTGGGCAGCATCTCTGACAATCGGCTGGGTGGTTGGCACAGCTATCGCGCGTCGAAATCGGCGCTCAATATGTTCATCCGCAACATCGCAATCGAATGGCAACGCAAAAATCCGCAGTCGGTGATTGTTGGTCTGCACCCAGGCACGGTCGAGACGGCCCTCAGCGCGCCGTTCAAGGGCAATCCGGCACATGAACGCTTTGCCCCCGCCCGTGCAGCCGGAGATATGCTCAGCGTGCTCCAAAGGCTTAAACCGGAGCAAAGCGGACAGGTTTTTGCCTATGACGGCAGCCTAGTTACCCCCTAGTCACCGCCCTTGCGTGAATCTGTGGATAAGCTGGTGAAAACGCATCGATTGCAGCAGTCACTTGTGGCCATTTCGGCGACATGCGTCTAGGGTATAGCTGACATAAAAATATAAGGATTTTCGCGCCGTGAGCGACGACAAAGTTACCATGGACCCATCGGACATTTCGCCAGTCGACATTGTCGACGAAATGAAGTCGAGCTACCTCGATTATGCGATGTCGGTCATTGTATCTCGGGCCCTGCCCGATGTGCGTGACGGCCTGAAGCCTGTTCACCGCCGTATCTTGTTCGCCAGCCAGGAAGGCGGCTTTGTTGCTGGCCGTCCGTATCGCAAATCCGCAAAGATCGTCGGCGACGTCATGGGCAACTATCACCCGCATGGCGACAGCGCGATTTATGACGCACTTGCGCGTATGACCCAGGATTGGTCGATGCGCGTCCCGTTGATCGATGGTCAGGGTAACTTCGGTTCGATGGACCCCGATCCGCCAGCATCGATGCGTTACACCGAAGCGCGCCTGAACAAGGTCGCAAACGCGCTTCTGGATGATCTCGACAAAGACACTGTCGATTTCCAACCGAATTATGACGGCAGCCGCGAAGAGCCTCAAGTTCTCCCTGCCCGTTTCCCGAACCTTCTGGTCAATGGCGCTGGCGGTATCGCCGTCGGCATGGCGACCAACATTCCGCCGCACAATCTGGGCGAAGTAATCAAGGCCTGCTTGGCCTACATCGACAATCCGGCGATTTCGATCGATGAGCTGATCGACATCATCCCAGCCCCTGATTTCCCTACTGGCCCGCTGATCCTCGGCACTGGCGGCGCGCGCGCTGCCTATCGCGAGGGCAAGGGCTCCATCATGCAGCGCGCCCGGCATGAAATCGAAGAAGGAAAAGGCGACCGCCGTTCGATCGTTCTTACCAGCATACCGTTTCAGGTTGGCAAATCCGGGCTTGTCGAGAAAATTGCCGAAGCGGCCAAAGACAAGCGCATCGAGGGCGTGTCCGACATTCGCGACGAATCCAGCCGCAAGGGCGTGCGCATCGTCATCGATCTGAAGCGCGATGCGACGACTGACGTCGTACTCAATCAATTGTGGCGTCACACGCAGGCGCAATCGAGCTTCCCTGCCAATATGCTTGCCATTCGCGGCGGACGGCCGGAAGTCCTAACCCTTAAGGACATCATCGAATCCTTCATTCGTTTCCGCGAAGAAGTGATTACGCGCCGGACCAAGTTCGAACTCAACAAGGCCCGCGAACGCGCGCATTTGTTGCTTGGACTTGTGGTCGCGGTCACCAATCTGGACGAAGTCGTGCGGATCATCCGTGGTTCGGCCAGCCCCGCTGAAGCGCGTGCTGCATTGATTGCGCGCAAATGGCCGATCGCCGAAATCGCATCGTACATCAAATTGGTCGAGGCCGTGGAAGCCGAAGTGACCGGCGACAGCTATCAACTGTCCGAGTTGCAGGTTCGTGCCATTCTCGAGCTGCGCCTCCACCGATTGACAGCGCTTGGTCGCGACGAAATTGGCAAAGAGCTTGCAGGTCTTGCAGAGACCATCACCGAGCTTCTGGCAATCCTTGGCGACAGGGTGAAGTTGTACGCCGTGCTGCGCGACGAACTCGTTGCAATTGACTCGGAATTCTCCACGCCGCGTCTGTGCGAAATCACCGCCAGCTGGGACGGCCTGGATGACGAAGACCTCATGGAACGTGAGGAAATGGTCGTTACGGTTACCCATGGCGGATATATCAAGCGGACCGCTTTGGCGACCTTCCGTGCTCAAAATCGTGGCGGCAAAGGCCGCGCTGGAATGGCGACCAAGGACGAAGATGCCGTCACCGAATTGTTCGTAACCAGCACGCATACGCCCGTTCTGTTCTTCTCCAACATCGGTAAGGTCTATCGTCTCAAGGTCTGGAAACTTCCAGAAGGTGGCCCGTCGACGCGCGGGCGGCCCATGGTCAACCTATTGCCGTTGGGCGAAGGCGAAGTCATTTCCAACGTTCTGACCCTGCCCGAAGACGAAGCCGAATGGGGCGGCCTCAGCGTCGTATTTGCAACCGCCAAGGGCTATGCCCGCCGCAACAGCATGGATGCGTTTGCCAATGTCCCAAGCAACGGCAAAATCGCGATGAAGTTTGAAGGCGAAGATGCTGACGACAAGTTGATTGGCGTCGAACTGTTGAGCGCTGACGACGATATCCTGCTTGCAAGCCGCAATGGTAAGGCCATTCGCTTTGCCGCCGACGATATTCGCGAATTCCAAAGCCGCGCGTCAACTGGCGTTCGCGCCATGAAACTGGCGCATGGTGACGAGGTTATGTCGTTGTCGATCCTGAAACGCGTCGGCACGCTGCCCGAAGAGCGCGAGGAATATCTGCGCTTTGCTCCGTGGAAGCCGGAGAAGGAGGGCGAGCCCACCATATCCGCTGACCGTATCGCTGAAATGGCGGAGCGTGAGCAGTTCATCCTGACAGTCTGTGCCAATGGCTATGGTAAATTGTCCTCGGCATATGGCTATCGCCGCACCGGTCGTGGTGGACAGGGCATCACCAACATCGACAATATCGAACGCAACGGACCAGTCGTGGCCAGCTTCCCTGCAACCAAGGGCGATCAGTTGATGTTGGTTACTGATCAGGCGAAGCTTATCCGTATGCCACTCGACAGCTTGCGCGTATTGGGACGCGGAACCGCTGGTGTGCGTCTGTTCAACGTTGGCGACAATGAACATGTCGTCGGCGCAGCGAAGATTGATGAGAGCGACGAAGATAGCGACGTGGGTGAGGTTGCATCTGCCGATTTCGCTTTACCCGAAGGGACTGACCCAGCGTGACCGCTGCGAACGTAATCGTGGCCGTCCTTGCAGCCACGGCTCAAAATGCCCCCACCGTCGCCGTCGTTGCGCCCAATGATTACGCGCTTGAACAAAATTGGTTGTGCCGCCCCAACCGCCGTGATGCGTGCAGCACGCCAAGTCTGGATGTGACCGACGTCGCATCCGACGGAACCCGCACCGTTCACGCAGTGACGCGGGCGACCGCGCCAGAAGCTGATTGCTTCTATGTCTACCCGACCTTGTCCTACGACGCAGGCGGCAATAGCGACATGGTCGCCAATGACGAGGAACGCCGCGTTGTCGAGGCACAATTTGCTCGCTTTGGGACAGTATGCCGGACCTTTGCGCCGATCTATCGTCAATCGACGCTGAGTTGGTTGAGGTCAAATATGACCGGCAAGCCGATACCCGTAGACATGGAATTGCGGTATACAGACGTGCGTGACGCCTGGCGCCATTACATGGCGGCGGACAATAAAGGCCGTCCCTTTGTCCTTGTCGGGCACTCACAAGGTTCGGGCCTGCTCAAGCGGCTGATCATCGAAGAGATTGAGGGTAAGCCAGCGGCAGGCCAGATGCTGTCAGCTATGCTGGCTGGAACAAATATCGCGGTTGCAAAGGGTAAAGATCAGGGCGGCGATTTCAAAACGACGCCGGTTTGCCGAAAGGCAGGACAGACCAATTGTGTTATCAGTTGGACCAGCTTTCGGGAAACCGCGCCGCCAGACGCCAACAGCCGCTACGGCCGCGTTCCTGACCCGGCGCAAGAATCGGTATGTGCCAACCCGGCGGCACTTGCCGGCGGTATGGTTTCGGTTGGCGCGCGTTTTCCTGCAGCGGCGGGTATTGGCGATTTGGTCTCGACTGGCCCCCGATGGACACGCGACAATGCACCCTTCATGACCCCCACTGTTGCGGTACCGGGTCTATATTCGGCGGAATGCGTGACGGTGAATGGAGCCAAAGTGCTATCCGTGCGGATCAACGCTGATCCCGTCGATCCACGCATCGACGATGTCGGCGGTGATGTCCGCTTTGGCGCATTTGTTGCAAAAGACTGGGGGCTTCACCTGATCGACGTTTCCCTTGTTATGCAGAATATGGTTGATCTGGTGCCAGTTCAGCTTGGGACATGGAAAGCGCGCGGAAGCCGGTAAAAAACATCAGGCGCACGTGTCGCTTAAATCGTTATCAATATGGTCCGCGTAGTTTTCGAAATTCAGTCGCGTTCTTCACCCAGCGGAAAATGTCCGCGCTTGACCAGGGTTTGCGCCACGCCCACCGCAATCATCAGCACCCCGAAATAATAGAGATACCAAATGGCAATGCCGGTCATTTTGGATTCTGCCAACGGACCGAGCTCTGCGAAGATCAGCAAGTCGGAAATGACGAACAAGATTGCGCCAAACCCGACGCGGTATCGAGGGAAATTGCTACTCCATGCCATCGCGGCCATTGCTGCAAGGATAACGCTATACGCGGCGACTTGAATGCCTTCGGCTTGCGTAGGCGGCAGGAAATACGCGATCACGGGCGTTGCCAATAGAATGGTGACAGCCAATAATTTCTGACTGAACGCCGGTTTGACCCGTCGATGCCGAAAATAGATGAAGATTGCGACCAGATGGCCAGCGGCAAAAGCGACAGCGCCAGCCACCATGCTGAGTTCAATCAGTCCATCACCCAAAGCATAAAATGCCAGCATGATGGCAAGAGGCACAAACTCGCC
>JANPKN010000333.1:0-1750 GCA_031426075.1 Sphingomonadaceae bacterium | reverse complement strand
GCAGGCATCGGATTTACGATGCGTCGCAAGGATAAGCAGACTTTGCGCGTACGTTACACCTAAGATTAACACTCGGATTAAAATAGAGCCGTCGGTCGAAGGACCGGCGGCTTTTTTATGTTTGAAATCCACGCGTAACGGACACTGACGCGGCGACGCTGAATTGCGGACGCTCCTCTAGACGTGATATTTACGCTGACAATTTCCCTGGCGTCATAATTTAGATATGTTTGGATTACCCCCGCAGGGCGCTGCCGAGCGGTTCCTCAATCACAGGATACCCATGGCCGTCGGGAATGCATAGCCAACTCCCGTCCTCGCGCTTGTCGACATACGTTAGCACCGTAGACACCGGATGCTCTGCCGCATGGTTGGCAGCAGAATCGAAGTCCCCGAACATGGCGAGCCGTTCCAAATTGCGCCGCGTCGGGAAAATAATTTTCACCTCATCCCGGTCAGCTTTTTCGAGCACCTCGGCTGCCGTTGCCCAAAACAGCAACCGGTTTTCGGTATGATCAACGGTAGCCAGCGGCGTTGTGTCGCCGGCATTGACCAAGTAAAATCGGGTATCGAATACCCGCGAGGCGCGCTCGAACGCAGGTGGCCGCCAGCGTGACCAAGGCACGAGTTGTTCGAAATCAGGCGCCCAGCCAAATCGGTTGCAGACAGCTTGCAAGCTTTCGCCATTATGGAGCGCGGCGCGCGCATCGATGCAGTCGGCCGCATCGGAAACGCCGGACAGCCCTAACGCCAGTCCGGCTTCCTCGATGGTTTCACGAATAGCCGCCAAACGCGCAGCCGCCTCATCCAGCGGCAGCATTGTGGCAAGCATCTCTGCATAATCAAAATCAGCCGGATCGACCTTGCCACCGGGAAATACAGCTGCGCCGCCGGCAAAAGCCATAGCCTTGATGCGCTCGACCATTAGCAATAATGGCGCGCCGCCCTCCGGGTTCTTCCGAAATATGACCATCGTGGCCGCAGGGGTCGCGACGGGAAGCATTTCGCCGCTGATTGGGTGGTTGATGAGTTCAGGTTCCATGATTTCACTCAAGCACGCTTTAGGAGACGTTAGAAGCTCAAATATGCTTATGTTGCCATTGCGGCATCATTGCATCGCGGTAGCATCCGTGTCAGCTTGTACATTTGCAATGGAGGCGACATGGGCGTCATCGAAATATTGGGTCTGGCCGGAAGCTTAAGCCTGCTTTCAGGCTGGCGATTTTACCTGACCATTTTCGCGACCGGCTTAGCGATGCATTTCAACATCGTGCCGTTGCCTGAAAATCTGCAGATGCTTGATGTTCTTGCCAACCCATGGGTACTTGGCATCAGTGCGCTTGGCGCGGTTGCAGAGTTTTTCGCCGACAAAATTGCGTGGCTCGATTCCATCTGGGACGGGCTGCACACCCTCATCCGGCCAGTGGGAGGCGCAATGCTGGCGTTAGCTGTTGTCGACAGCAGCGACCCGACGTGGCAAGTTATCGCCTTCCTGCTTGGCGGCGGGGCAGCTTTTGCCAGTCACGCGACGAAGGCAAGTGCCCGAGCCGCCGTCAACACCAGCCCCGAACCGTTCAGCAATGTTGTTGTGTCCACCGTCGAAGATGTTGCAACTGGCGGGTTGCTGGTGCTGGCCTTCGCCAACCCAGTCGCCGCGCTTATCATTGCGCTTATTCTGCTGGGTCTTGCGATATGGGGGTTGTGGGCGGGATATCGGGCGTTCCGGCGGGTGTTTCCAAAACCACCGCAG
>JANPKN010000332.1:0-8567 GCA_031426075.1 Sphingomonadaceae bacterium | reverse complement strand
CGACATTGTCGACGCCGATGCCAGCGCGGCCAATGACCTTAAGGTTTGTGGCAGCATCGAGGATTTGCTTGGTTACTTTCGTCGACGAACGGATGGCAAGGCCGTCATAATCGCCAATCATCGCGGCAAGTTCGTCAGGTGTTTTGTCAGTGATGACATCAACATCACAGCCCCGTTCAGCGAAAATCTTGGCTGCGTTAGGGTCCATTTTGTCGGAGATAAGTACGCGTGGCTTGGTCATGTGGGGTTCCGTTTCAAATATCGTCATGCTGAACTCGTTTCAGCATCTTAGTTTCATCGTAGAAAGTAAGGTCCTGGAGCCGAAGGCTGGCAGAGCCAACCCAAGTTCAGGACGACCAGTTAGGATTGAGAATTGGCTTGAGCGTAAGCCCAGTCGAGCCATGGCCCGAGCGCCTGAATATCGGCGGTATCAACGGTCGCGCCGCACCAGATGCGCAGGCCCGGCGGGGCGTCGCGATATCCGGCGATGTCGTAAGCTGCATGCTCTGCCTCAAGCAGAGAAGCCATCTTTTTGATCATCGCTTCGTCCGCACCCTTGACTGTCAAGCAGACCGAGGTTTTCGACCGGATGGCAGGGTCAGCGGCAAGAAAACCAAGATAGTCGCTTGCCTCAACGATATCGCCGAGCGCCGCGGCATTGGCATTGCTGCGTGCCATCAGTCCCTGCAACCCACCGACAGTCTTTGCCCATTCCAGCGCGAAGATAACGTCTTCTACAGCGAGCATTGATGGCGTGTTGATCGTCTCGCCCTTGAATATGCCTTCGGCGAGCGCGCCCTTCGACATCAGACGGAACACTTTAGGCAGCGGCCAGGCTGGCGTGTAGTTTTCCAGCCGCTCGACTGCGCGGGGGCCAAGTATCAGCACGCCATGCGCGCCTTCGCCGCCCAATACCTTTTGCCAGCTAAACGTCGTTACATCCAGCTTGTCCCACGGCATGTCATAGGCAAACACTGCCGAGGTGGCGTCGTTGAACGTCAGGCCTTCGCGGTCATCAGAAATCCAGTCGCCATTTGGAACGCGCGCGCCAGACGTAGTGCCATTCCATGTAAAGACCACATCATGGGTGAAATCGACCGCGCTGAGATCCGGAATTTCGCCATAAGGCGCATTCATGACGTTGGCGTTCAGCTTCAATTGCTTGTTCACATCGGTGACCCAGCCTTCGCCAAAGCTTTCCCACGCCATCATTGTGACAGGGCGCGCGCCAAGCATGGTCCACATGGCCATTTCTATCGCGCCGGTGTCGGAACCGGGGACAATGCCAATGCGATGCGTGTCGGGCACCTGAAGCACTTCGCGCATCAGGTCGATGGCGAGTTGCAGGCGCGACTTACCGATTTTCGCACGATGCGAACGGCCAAGCGATTCGGTTTGAAGTTTTTCGGGGCTCCAGCCTGGCGGCTTCGCACAGGGACCGGAAGAAAAGAACGGACGCCCCGGTTTAACGGCGGGGGGTACTATAGTCATGTAAGCGTCTCCTTGCAGAGAGCAGCGCGGCGTTGGGACCGCGTGGCCCGGAGCCGCGTTTACGCGCAGCCCCGGTTTTGTCAACGACTATCGAAGGGTCAGGACCTAATATGCTATTAATAGCCCTTCTTGCGAAACAATACTTCGCCGCGGCGGCCTACATATAGTTTCTCAAGCGTTACGGGGTGAAAATAGGCTTCAACGCGGTCGCCTTCGGGGGTGGTTCCGTAAACTTCATAGCAACCACCGTCGACTTTCGACTTGCGGACAGTCCAACCTTCTTTGGTCAGTTTATCAGTGAGTGCTTTTTCACTTTTCCATCCAGAAGCTGGGCCTGCCTTGCAGGTAATAACGCCCGTAGCCGAAGCCGGGACAGAGGCAAAACCGATTGCGGCAACAGCGGCAAGCGAGAGAGGTGTCAATAAACGCATAATCATGCTCCTTTAAAAATATGTCTGCGAGGGAGGAAATATCGTGCTGCAACCAACAGCATCAACGGAATGAAGTGGACGAGCGCAGGTCCTAAATTATTGTGGATGAATATCCAGTGGACGAGAACGAGCACAGCGGCGGGATATACGAGGCGCTGAAGACGCTTCCAGCCGGCCTTAAGCGCGCGCATTGATCCATCGTTGCTGGTCAACGCCAAGGGCACAAACAAAAGCATCGCGGCCCATCCGGTCCAGATACCAAGCGCGAGGAATTCGGCGAGGATATCGTCGAAATTGCCCATGTCTATGATGTAGAAAACAAGATGCAGCGTCGCATAGGCAAACGCGGCAACACCCAGAGCGCGGCGGCGCTGAATGAGCCAACTGAGCCACGGTCGCGCGCCGAGAAGCGATAATAACGGGCTTAGGACCATCGCCGCGATCATGAAGCGCGCCGACCATTCGCCGGTTGGATGCAACATGTCCATTGCGATGAAATCGCCGAAAAAATAAGGCCGCAACATTAACAAGGCCGGCAGGCATAACAGCGTCCAGAACGTCAGTTTCTTGTTAAGAATGATTCGCAACATGGCGCCGCGATAATACGCTGCCGCGATCCATGCAACGCTCAAATTGTTACGGCGGCCATACTGTTTGCAGACAGTTATAACACGTTTCGTCGTTTTTGGGCTGCACCCGCCTCAGATTGGTCTATGGTTAAGCTATGTCGTGGGGCTTGCTTCGAAAATGTCTGCTAGTCGCTAGCGTTTTTGCACTTGCGTCCTGCGGTGGTCGTGAAAAGCCGGATACGCCGCGTTCCAACGACAACATGACAGCGGAAAATGTCCGACAGTGTATGGCTGGCCTCCAATCAAAATCGGTTCGTTTTGCGGGCTTGCCGGACCGAAGCTTCGAGGGCGGATGCCGCACCATTGATACTGTCAAGCTCATGGATTTCGGGACGCCTACCACCAATTTAGGTGCCATGACGTGCCCGCTCGCGTCGAATTTTACCGACTGGGCGCGTTATGCCGTTGCACCAGCCGCGAAACAATATCTCGGCGGCGAGGTCGTCAAGATCGAGACCATGGGCACCTTCAACTGCCGCAACATCAATGGCGGCCGATCAGGCAAATTGTCCGAACATGCATTTGCAAATGCAGTCGATGTTTCCGCCTTCATCTTACGCGATGGACGGCGGATCTCGGTGCTGGACGGATGGCGTGGATCAGCAGAAGAGCAAACCTTCCTGCGCCGCTTGCACCAATCCGCATGCAAGCGCTTTGGCACCGTTCTTGGTCCCGATTATAATGGCGCTCACGCAAACCATTTCCACTTCGATATGGCAAGGTCAATGTCCAGCGGGACGTCCTTTTGCCGATAAGGGCTGGCAAAAGCGACTAATTCTCCCTACATGCAGGGTAATGACAGACACAAAAATTAACGATCGCCGTTTCTACAAAGCACAACAAGAAGCGGACTTTGCCGAACAGCAACTCTCAACCCCGCAAACGCAAAGCAAGTCATACCGACTGGCATTTCAGGACACAGACTTCCTTCTGCGCGAAGACCTGCGCCCCGTCCGCTTCCAGCTCGAATTACTTAAAACCGAAATGTTGCTGGATGAGGCGAATATCGGCTCGATGCTGGTCATATATGGTTCGGCGCGCATTCCAGAGCCTGAAGCTGCTGACGCGTTGCTCGCCGCTGCCGAGGGCGAACGCGCAACCATCATTGCCGAGCGGATGAAAGAAAAATCCCGTTTCTACGCCCAAGCGCGCCATCTGGCACAGCTTGCCGGACAAGCCAATGTCACCGATCAAGAAGGCCGCCGCCACTTTGTCGTGTGTTCAGGTGGTGGCCCATCGATCATGGAAGCCGCCAATCGCGGCGCCCATGATGTTGGTGCAGAATCGGTTGGCCTTAACATCGTATTGCCACATGAGCAGGCACCCAACCTTTTCGTGACGCCGCGCTTAAGCTTCCAGTTCCATTATTTCGCATTGCGCAAAATGCACTTCCTGCTGCGCGCACGTGCAGTCGCGGTGTTTCCCGGCGGCTTTGGCACGTTCGATGAGTTTTTTGAATTGCTGACGCTCATTCAGACCGGCAAGATCAAGAAAATGCCGATCCTTCTCTTCGGACGCGAATTCTGGAACCGGGTGGTGAATTTTGAGGAGCTTATGCTCGAGGGCGTCATCAGCCCGCGCGATCTGGATTTATTCCAGTTCGTAGAAACCGCAGAAGAGGCATGGGATGCCATCTGCGATTTCTACGAAGTTTCACATTGAATTAACCGGGTTGCTGCGTCGCAGCGTCGGCAGGCGCCTGCGTTGGGGCGTCAGTCGTCGGTGTAGCGGTATCTTCGCCTGTCGCGGCGGCGGCTGGAGCGGCGGCAGCGGCTGGATCAGCAGCCGGTGGCGCTGGCAATGGCAGGTTTGAGCCTTGCGCGTTTAGATACAAGATGAGGTTCGCGCGCTCTTCTGGGTTACCCAGACCAGCAAATGTCATTTTGGTGCCGGGCGCATATTTCTTCGGGTTGGCCAACCATTTGTCCATGCCTTCCCAATCCCAGTTTCCAGGAATGCTTTTCAAAGCGTCGGAATAGGCAAAGCCAGCGACATGACCGTGCGGCTTACCCATCGCTGCCCATAGATTCGGACCAATTCCGTTCGCGCCACCTTGTGCAATGGTGTGGCAAGCTGCGCACTTCTTGAACGCCGCTTCACCTTTGGCGATATCTGCGGTTGCAAGCAAAGTTGCGATTGGCACAGCGGCAACGCCGCCCGCTGCAGCAGCGTCCTCAACAACAACTGCAAAGCCCTCTTTTTCCGGAACCTCTGCGTGAAAATACATGCCCGAAACGATGCTTAGTCCCAACGCGACGATACCGCCCGCCAGAACCCAGCCTGCAATTGTGTTACTACGATCATCCATTGGTTATCAGCCTTGAAAGTGCGTTAAAACACCGGCGTAGAATGACGGCCGGTTCAACTGGCCCCTCTAATGGCGAGCGTTGGCCCGTGCAAGTGCCCAAATCCACACTTGCCCGATAAGTTTCCCTATCCTAACGCCTTGGGTCTATGAACAGTTATCCTGCACCGGCGCTGGCAAAAGTCAAAGACATGACTCTTGCCGCCAAAGAACATCCCGCAAAAGCGATTGCCTTTCAAGGTGCGCCTGGGGCAAATTCGCATTTGGCGGCGTTGGAATATGATGCCGACTGCCTGCCCCTGCCCTGTTTTTCGTTCGAAGACGCCATTGATGCGGTCAAAGATGGAACGGCGGCGCGAGCGATCATTCCTATCGAAAATTCGTTGCACGGCCGCGTGGCGGACATTCACTTTCTGCTCCCGGAATCGGGCCTCAGCATCATAGCCGAACATTTTATGTCAATCCGACATTGCCTGATGGCGAAGTCCGCCGATGCCGTTCTCAAGACCGCAATGAGCCACCCTCAAGCGCTTGGCCAATGCCGGCATTTCTTGCGGTCACATGGCATCATTCCGGTTGCCTATGCAGATACAGCCGCCGCTGCCGCCTTCGTTGCTGCGAATGACGACCCGTCGGCTGCGGCCATTGCGCCACCGATTGCTGCAGAACTCTATGGACTAGTCGCCATCAATGACGCGGTGCAGGACGACGCCAGCAACATGACGCGGTTCGTTGTGCTTTCGCGCGAGCCTGCGGATCGCAGCACCCTGACGGGCATATTGATGACCACGCTGATTTTTGAAGTGAAGAACATTCCCGCCGCGTTGTACAAGGCAATGGGGGGTTTTGCGACGAACGGCGTCAATATGACAAAGCTTGAAAGCTACCAAAACGGCGCAAGCTTTGCGGCGACCGAATTTTTCGCCGATATCGAAGGCGCGCCCGGTGACCCCGCCGTCGACCGCGCTTTGGATGAGTTGCGCTTCCACTGCAACTCGGTGCGTTTGCTGGGCACCTACATGCAGACCCGCGACCGCGGCTAAGGAATAATGCCCCTCAGCCAGCGGTCGTAGGCCAAACTTCCCCGTTTAGAACTTCATGCCAACCTTGACGCCATATAAACGCGGTTCGGCGGGGATGAAGGTCGGGATGCCAAAAGCACCGCCGGTGTTGCCCGCATCAAGCAAATAGTCTTCGTCCAACAGATTGCGGGCAAAGCCAGATATTTCGAATCGGTCGCCGCCAAAGCGCACACCTGCGTTGACATTGACCAAAGTCACACCCTCTTGTGCGATGAGAGGGTTGTTGGGGATTTCGAAGAACATCTGGCTGCGATATGTAACCGAAGGCGTTGCAAAGAATGTCGCGCCGCCCAGATCCGCGTTGATCGTGAAACCGCCGGATGCTTGCACTTCTGGCTGTAAACGGAATTTCGCCCCCCGAAAATTCGCAGCGATGCTTGGCTTGTCGTCAATTCCGCCGTCGATATAGCCCACATTGCCAAAAACACTGAGCCAGCTGGTCGGCTTAATCGTCAATTCGGCCTCAACACCCTTGTTGGTCGCAGTGCCGGCGCTTTGTGTCTGGGTTGTACCGTTCGGCAGAACAATGCTGACCTGGAAATTGTCGTATGTGAGATAATACGCGCCGATCGAGCCCGAGAAGATGCCAACTGCGCCTTTCAATCCGACCTCGTAATTCCAGATGTTCTCGGCCAGTACTGGTGTGAAGTTTGCAACGGGCCCCGCTGAGGTCGCACGCGCGCCAAGTTGAACGGTTGCAGAACGGCGGCCTTTGGACACGGTGGCATAGCCGTTGAAATTATCCGAGAAACGATACAGCAAGTTGAAGCGCGGCAGGACCGCCTGAAAGCTGTCCTCAGTGCGAAACGTCTGGCCCGCGGTATCAACTTGCCCCGGGACCAACGAAGCCCCTCCAGTAAGCGCGGAGCGCGGCACGCGGGCATAAAAGCCTGATCGGCGCTTTTCGATCAATACGCGTGCGCCAGCGGTCAGCTCAAGGCTTGGTGTTGGGATCCAGGTACCGTCAGCAAACATCGAATAGCTGTCGTTGCGACCCTGATTTTCGAAGACTGAACTGTATGGAACAGGGGTCAAGGCTAATGCCGGGACTGAGCCATCAGGCGCGACGCAATTTGCACGGGTGGTGGGTGTGCTGGTCAAGCAAGCCAAAAAGACACGCTCATTGCCTGAGAACGGGACATTCTGGATGCTGTCTTCATGGAAAAAATTAAACCCGAATGATCCGCGAAATTTATCATCAGTGTAGGCGAAGCGGGTTTCGTGATTGAATTGGTCGCCCTTGGCAAATTCCGTAAACTCCAGATACGGCGCGGCTGAGCCATCGGCATCGAACACTTCAAGCGAGTCAAATTTGCGATAGCCATTGACCATCGTCAGCGCCCAGTTATCGGCAAAGTCATAATTCACGATGAAGTTTGCGTCATACACGTCGCGGGTAAGGCCGAGTTCTTCAGCATACAAATCCTGCAACGAACGCGGCGATCCTCCAAGGAAGACATCTCCAAAAGGATTGCCCGGGCCTGACGCGGTCGGCAGAGCGCGCGAGACAAATGCTGTGCCTGGGTTCCGCTGGCGATCATAGGTCAGGATGAGGTCGGCAGTCAGCGCGTCATTGGGTGTGAAGCGAAACGACCCACGCACCCCCAACTGGTCCTGGCCGTTCAAATCGTCCTGATTTGGCGCGAGGTTATTCACATAGCCATCGCGTTTTTTAAATGCGAAGGCGACGCGGGCGGCAAAGGTGTCTGACCCGACATTAACAAAACCGCCAAGCTGACGCTGATCGAAATTGCCAATGCCGCCAGTCAGTGCGCCCGAAAAGCCAGCCTCTGGCCGAGCTGAAATGATGCTGATCGCGCCGACGGCGGAGGCGGTGCCAAACAATGTCGCTTGTGGTCCTTTGATGACCTCAATCCGTTCGATGTCGTAAATATCCTGATACGAACCGCGCGAACGCGAGATGTCGACGCCGTTGTAATAAAGCGTCACGCGGGCGGCTTGCTGTGCCGAGCCGGAATCCGACGTAATACCGCGAATAACGACGCCAGGGTTGTTGGCGCTCTGCTCCTGAATATTGAGGCCGGGAATGTAGTTGGCGAGTTCGTCGAGGTCGCTGACGCCAAGTTCCTCAAGCCGTGCACCGCTGACTGCGCTGAGTGTGACGGGAACGTCAATCAGCCGTTCTTCACGCTTTTGCGCCGTCACGATGATTTCGCCTTCGAAAGCCTGATCGTCGGACTCTGCCGTCTGCGCAAATACTGGCATGGCTGTGGAAGCGGACAAGATAGATATAGCGAGAGCAATATGACGACGACGCATAGAATGAAACTCCAGATGAGCGGTGATGCTGGCCCTATGCGCAACAGCGGCGTCATTATTGCGAAGGCAGTGCGACACTTTGCATAAGTAAATAAGAAATATTTGCGACTCGGAGCACATCCGGCGGATTATTTTGGCCGTGCGTTCGCAAAGACCGGCGTCTGGACCCAGAACGGGTTTCAGGCGTTAACAACATTCCACATCAGAGGAATATATTATGGCCGATCTATCGCAAATTAAAGAACATGCAGAAGTCATTGGCGCTGACGGCGTCCATGTCGGCACGGTCGATGGCGTCGAGGGTAACCGCATCAAGCTGACCAAAAAGGATTCAGGTCAAGGCAGCCAC
>JANPKN010000331.1:0-1715 GCA_031426075.1 Sphingomonadaceae bacterium | reverse complement strand
TAATGTTCGGCGATTTCTCCGCTGACGCCGAAGCTTTCAGCGCCCGCCTCTTCGATGACGGCATTGACGAAATCAAGGATGGGGGCTGTCGAACGGAAGCTCTGTGACAGGGTCAGTTGGTTGAGCTCGGACCCCGACGCGCCAATGCGCTCGGCAAAATATTTGCCCGCCGCTTCATAGCGTTCGGGCGCGGTGCCTTGGAACCCGTAAATCGCTTGCTTAAAATCACCCACCGAGAACAAAGTACGGGTCTTTTCGGGGTTTACACCCATGCCGCTGTAAAAATCATCGCTGAGCGCGCTGATGATGTCCCATTGTGCGGCGTTGGTATCTTGCGCTTCGTCGACCAATATGTGGTCAATCTGCCGGTCCAGTTTGAACCGCACCCAATCCGCCATATGGCTGTGCTTGAGCAACGCTGCGGTGCGCCGGATCATGTCGTCAAAATCCACCGCGCCAAGTGCATGTTTGGCATTGCTATATTGCGCAGCAAATTCCTTGCCTACCAACAAGGCTCGCGCGAGCCTATCCGCATATTGCGCCCGCGAGACTTCACCAATTAGCTGGTTTGTCCATTGGAACATCTCCAGTGCTTGGGCCGCATATGCGTCGGTAACTGGCGTAAAGCCTTTGGAAGAAATTTGTGGCTCGCCTTTCGCGGTTGACCAACAACCGTGAAGTTCGACCAGACGCGTTGCGCGTTCAGATGGCGAGCGGGCCAGCCAATCTTGAAGTACTGCCGCACGCTTGCCGCCCCGGCTATCGGCCTTGTTGCTGCACCACAAAAAATTCGCGTCAATGATGGATTGCAGCGCAGCACGCGGAATATGTGCATCGGCAAACGCCGCCTCCAACATATCTTCAACAGGTCCGGTGAAACCAACATCTGCCAACCTCCGCGCCCAGACGACCGCGCCTGCATCATCGGGAATTGACGCCATCACGTCGGGCGCGGCGGCCGTGCGGTGCAAGAAACGCAGGGCGGCCTCCTCACCCATGTTCAGGCTCAGTTCCTGTAGATAAGTGATGATCTTAACATCGCCGCGCGCTTCGGCATCCAGCACCAAGTTAGCGAGCGCCGCGTCGAGCAATTCCCGTTGCTCGCGACCCTCGACAGGCTTGAAGCCAGGCACAAGGCCAGCCTCTTCGGGAAAGCTGCCGAGAAGCGATTGGCAGAAACTGTGTATCGTCAGAATCTGCAACCCACCGCCGGGTGCATCCAGAACCTTCGCAAACAACTGCCGCGCTTTCTTGCGCGCGTCGGGAGCGTAATCCGCGCCAATCGCCTTCAGGTCAGTGCCAAGAGCTGTACCGTCCATCTGCACCCATGACGCCAACAGCTGGTTGATGCGGTCCGCCATTTCCGAAGCACCAGCCTTGGTAAAAGTGATGCACAGCAGATTTTCCGGCTCAACATCATTTTCGAGCAAAAGCCGGATGACACGCGCGGTCAGCACTTGCGTTTTGCCAGTCCCCGCCGATGCGCTCAGCCAGATATTGTCGCGCGGCACAACGGCGCTGCTTTGCGCTGGGATGAGCGGGAATAGCTTTTTGGGCGCGCCGCTCATGCCGCGTCCTCAGATATCGCCTGACGGCCATTCCATTCCTGCAAGCGCATCAATTGGTCATAATCGCCATAAAGCGCGAATTCGGGATGCAGTTTCGCGGTAAAGGGCGTGGTGCCAAGTATCCACTTGCTGATGGCCTCCTCCGCT
>JANPKN010000330.1:0-2618 GCA_031426075.1 Sphingomonadaceae bacterium | reverse complement strand
TTCTCCTGAGGTTGAGGCGGCATTCCTGCAAGTCTACCGAAATCCCGACCAATATTGGGAGCTATACCAGCTTGCCGAGAAGCTGGTGGACCTTGACGATGCGATGGCCACGTGGCGGCATAAGCATGTCCTCACCGTTGAGCGCATCATCGGTGGAAAGACGGGAACGGGCGGCACGTCTGGCGTGACCTATCTCAGCAGCACGGTTGGCAAGCGTGCCTTTCCCGAATTATGGTCGCTACGCACACAGTTGTGATGGCCTGTCACATGGATGAAACAGCATTTGATTAGCGGGTCTTGCATGGCATCGCGACGATGCGTCACAGGGATTGTTCAGAACACAAAAGGGGAAGCCGGAAATGTCATTTGTAATCGATCGCCGTAATTTGCTGATGACCGCAGGATTCGGCCTTGGCGGACTGATGCTGCCGGGCGGCGCAGCGATGGCGCAGACGCTTCTTGGCCTCACAGGCTTTACCCATAATGTCGCGAGTGGTGAGCCGGGTCCGGACTCAGTGCTTTTGTGGACGCGTTATGTAAACCCAACCGGCGGCGCATCCAAAATGCGCGTCGAGATTTCCGAAAGCCAGGACTTTACGAAGATTGCGGGCGGCGGTCAGATGGTGACTGGGCCATGGCGCGACCATACGGTCAAGATTACTGTCGACAATCTTGCGCCTGGAAAATGGCACTGGTTCCGCTTCATTGCCCCCGACGGCAGCATCTCGCCGGTTGGCCGCACCAAGACACTTCCCGTCGGGAAAGCGGCAAAGTTCAACATCGCGATATTCTCCTGCTCGAATTTGGGCTTTGGGGAGTTCAACGCTTATGGTCACGCTGCCGCGCGTGACGACATTGATCTCGTGCTGCACATGGGCGATTATATCTACGAATATGGCCGTGGCGGTTACGATGGCGGTGCGAAATTTGCCGCACGCATGTTCCCGGCGGATGAAATCCTGACGCTGGCGGATTATCGCCTGCGCTACGCCAGCTATCGTTCGGACAAGCAATTGCAGGCGTTGCACGCGAACTTCCCGATGATCGCCAATACCGACGATCATGAAACCGCGAATGACAGTTGGGAAGGTGGCGCGCAGAACCATAGCGTCGATGAAGGCGACTGGAGCGCACGGCGCAATGCAGCGATGCAGGTGTGGCGCGAATGGCTTCCGGTTGGCGAGCAGCCATGGAAGGAATATCCCATCGGCGATCTTGCGACTTATTACCGCACTGACACGCGCGCAGTGGCGCGGTCCAAGCCATATGCACATAGCGACCTCATTCGTGCAGGCGATCCCGCGAAGGTATTTGCAGAATTCCGCGATGGCGCATGGCTTGACCCAGCAATGACCATGCTGGGCAGCGAACAGGAAGCATGGCTGTCGCGCGCGATTGGCCGCAACAAGTCAACTTGGGCTGTGCTCGGTTCCGGCACCAACATGGGCTATAACTACACCCCTGAGAACGCGATGGACTGGTTCCCGGCAAACGCACCGGAGCGGACGCGCAACTATGTGCGTCAGGGGATAGCGGCGGGCAAGGCTGGCTTGCCGTATAATCTCGATAACTGGGGTGGATATCCTGCGGCGCGCTCGCGCTTGTTGGCGGCGGCGCAGCGTGCGGACGCGAACTTGGTCGTTGTGACCGGCGACAGCCATAATGGCTGGGCCTATGACCTGCCCGAGGGCGGCAAGCCAGCTGGTGTCGAATTTGGTGGGCACAGCGTATCGTCGCCAGGCTTTGAAAGTGCAGCACCAGGTCAAGACCCGACGATCATCGCGCGCGGGTTATTGGAAGGTAGTAAGCAGGAACTGCGCTGGGTCGATGCGTCCAACCGCGGCTATATGCATTTGTCGCTGACCCCTCAGGCGGCGACCAACGAATGGGTGTTCATGCAGACAGTCAAGGACCTCTCGCTTGCCACCAAGACCGGCCATAAAATGAAAGTGCGTCCAGGGCGGAAGGTGTTGGAGCAGGTGTAA
Organism: Sphingomonadaceae bacterium; assembly: GCA_031426075.1. Lineage (GTDB taxonomy): Bacteria > Pseudomonadota > Alphaproteobacteria > Sphingomonadales > Sphingomonadaceae > Sphingorhabdus_B. The sequence continues at coordinate 633 of JANPKN010000330.1, read as the reverse complement.
GCATCGCTTTTAACCGGTCAGTTAAATCGCCTTGATTTCTTGCCTTGCCTCGCGCCATAGAGGATGAATTGGCGCGAGGAGAGAATGACATGCAGATGGCCGACTTGGGATATAGCGAAGAACAGATTGAGCTGCTTGATGTGGCCACAAGCTTTTGCCGCGACAAATCGCCCATCGACCGCGTGCGCAAGCTTATGGACAGTGATTTGGGCTATGACGCCGACATCTGGGCCGAAATGGCGGCCTTGGGCTGGACCGCGATTGCGATCCCCGAGGCACATGGAGGCGTTGGTTTGACGCTTGCCGAAGTGGTTCCGGTAGTCGAGCAAATGGGCCGCCACCTGATGGCATCTCCTTTGGTTTCATCGACACTGGCTGCGCAGGCGCTCATCATGGGCGGTAGCGAACATCTAACGTCCGAATGGCTGCCCAAGCTTGCCGAAGGCGCAATTGGAACGCTGGCATTGTCCGAAGCGCATGGCGATTGGGATCTTCAGAATATTACCGCGACGGCAAAGCTTGACGGTGATGACGTGCATCTGTCCGGCGAGAAATTGTTTGTCGCGTGGGCCGAGACTGCTGACATCATCATTGCGTCCGTCATGTTGGATGGCAAACCAGCCTTGGTCTTGC
>JANPKN010000329.1:0-2801 GCA_031426075.1 Sphingomonadaceae bacterium | reverse complement strand
CCTGCAAACGTTGCCGCGCGGGCTTTAGGAGTGTGCAAACGTTTTGGGAAATGGAAAGTGGGGTGGGGGGGCTGCGCTCCGATTGCAACCCTTGTCCGGTCAGCCGGGATTTCCGTTATAAAGCATGCAGATTGCGGCAACGGACAGGGACAGCCATTCGACTGTCCGCAAGGGAAGCCCCGTCGTCATCCTGAACATGTTTCAGTATCGTACTTACTTCCGGGCGCGATGTTTAGCGATCTGGTCCTCTAGTCTAACACTTCCACTATGATGTGCGGCCAGCGTTCGCGCATTGCCTTGCCCCAGCGTTGGGCATCCCAACCAATGACTTCCTCATCGAAGTAAAACTGCCGCACGCCTTCGCGATTGTAGAGATGAAGCTCGTCGCTGCCTTCATCTCGCCGATTGATGCGGATCCTGCTAATCTCTTCAGGAGCGATCCGTCCTTCATCTCCCCCGCTGGTGCCAACGCGGTTCTGCCACCAGACGAGTTCGCCGGTTTCAGGGTCAAACCGGCTGCCGCGACTGGGGTTTGCCATCAACATTCCCAGCCCCGCCAAGCCAATCAATGCACCCATGACGAAGGCGATAGGCAGCAGCCACGGCGCACATTCGCCGTTCGAGCTGCAGTTTTTCGGATCTGCACTATAGGCGACTAACACGAACACTGCCCCAACAACGAACATCCCCCATGCCCGCACATCCCGACGTGCGCTGCTGCTGAACGCCAATTCGTCCTTGTGTCGTTTGCCCCACGTCATGGTCATGAACGATAGCAAAAAGGCTTCAACGAATTCCTAACGCGGTATAGTTGCGGTAACGATCCCGGACCCACGATACTACACGTCCCCCGGCACCAACTTCTCCACCAGCCGCCTCAACTCGCCCGCCGTGGTGTGCCCCGCGACGACTTCGTGATAGCCGATGCCTGCCTTGCGCAGGGCTTCCTTTTTGACGGCGTCGCGGGCGGCAGCGGCTCCGCCTTCCAGATGGTGGCCGGTGCCTTGATATTCGATGGCGTGGATCACGCGGGCGTCTGGGTCCATTAACGCAAAATCGACGCGCTTTGAATTGACGCAGCCATGGGCGTCCTTGTCGGTGCTGCTGATGAATTCGCCCAGCGACACTTGCGCCATGACCTGCCAGCGGGAGTTGCGCGCGATTACGGCGGCGTCGAGCGCCTTGAACAGATTTGCCTCTGACTGGTTGAGTAACGGACGTGATGAAAACTTCGCGTCCATGACGCATGCAAGCTGATCGGTTGCTGACATGATCGAACGTGCTGCAACCGCCGCCGTGGGCGTTGGTACCAGCTGAAGATTCGTTACGCCGCCAAATTTTTTGGTTGGCGTAGGGTCAGGGCGCGGTCCCTTGCGGTAGGACCCAAATTGACGGTTGCGCTTTACCCAGTTGCGCTTCTGCCAATGGAGGCGGGTTTCGGGCGACTTCCATCTCGGCCCTGATCGCTCGACTGCAATGCCAAGCACTGCGCCCACCGCGAGCACGGCAATCAGCAAAAGTGGCTTGTCGATAAGGGCGAGAATCTCGGGTGGCATTGGGGAATTGTGGCAAGTGATCGTCAACAAATCGTCAACACTATTGCGCAGCAGGCGCCGGCGCTTTCACTCTCCCCCGCCAAATGGAACTCCCTGCGCCCCCGCCCGTTACCTTTCCACTGCAACCGTCCGTACGCTGACGCTCAAGTGCTTGGCTGTTCGGATCAATCGAAGGAGCCCACAATGAAAAAAGCACTTGTGACTACATTGATCGCCGCGACCGCCATGACGGGCGGATGCGCTTCTTATGGCAGTGGATCGGCTTATGATGATGGCGGCTATGGCTATTATGACCGCACGTCATACCAACGTTATGGCAATTATGATTATAACCGCCCCGACCCGTCCTATAACGGTTATTACGCCGATCGGTATTACCGCGACGACCGCCGCTATCGTGAGCGCCGCCTGAGCGAAAATGACCGCGTCTATCGCGGACAAAACGGCCAATATTATTGCCGCCGTTCGGATGGCACAACTGGCCTGATCGTCGGCGCGGTGGCTGGCGGCGTGCTTGGCAATATCATCGCGCCGGGCAACTCCGACACGCTTGGCACCATATTGGGTGCAGTGGCGGGTGGTGCCGCCGGACGCGCAATCGACCGCAACGACGTGCGCTGCCGTTAAAGCGAAAGTGATGCGGGCAGCCACGCCGCTGCGGCGGGTTGCCCGTGTTTGTTCAGGTCCTGGCCAATGGCGCTTTGCCCGCCACTATGGCCAGCCCCAGCGATATGACAATGACGGCGACGCCAAGCGGCACTTCGCCGCCGATGCTGAACCCAAGCACCCACACCCAGTCAATCACTGCCCCCACAAAGGCAATCCACAGAACGGGCTTCGCCCATGGCTTCAGCAGCGCGAGACCTAAGCTGCCGATAACGCCGCCGAATACCGCGATGGCGAAGGCGGCGGTAATGGAAACGGGCATCGGCGGTGCGCCGGGCGGCGTGGCGGCAGCCTCCGGCCCGAAGACACCGACATGCGCCAGATAGCTGGCGACGCCGACCATGTTCCACAAGATGCCAATGATGGCAATAATCCGAACGGTTCTGCTGTTCATGATGAGCTCTCCCCCCTTCAATGTTCAGATGATCAGTTTACCATTTGCAAGAGGGGCGTAATAGCGTTTTGTGTAGCGGGCAGGTGGTTCATAAAAAACAACTTTCCTACAATATCGCTTTTATGTTTCTGTTGCGGGCATGACAGATGACCATTTGCCTTTTGCTGATCCTGCCCCCGATGCGC
>JANPKN010000328.1:0-8234 GCA_031426075.1 Sphingomonadaceae bacterium | reverse complement strand
GCTGCGGCATGCGAAATCGTCGGTGTGGCCATTGATGCGCTTGAGGCTGCGGGTGTAAAAGACATCACCATCGATTTCACCTTGCCTGATCTGGTTGAGAGGCTGGCGGAAAAGGCATTGCCTTTGGCGGCGGACAAGATTGATGCCGTGCGGTCCGAACTGGATATGAAGGATGCTGGTGGCCTGAGTGCACTTGGTGCAGATGCCTATCTGCCTTTGCTCGCCGCGACTGGTCCGTTTGACGAAGCCGTTGAGAAATTGTGCGCAATTGACGCAGGCGGTGCGTTGGCATCGCGCATCCATGCCTTGCAAGCCATTGCCGCTACCGTCGCTGGCCGGGCGAATGTGACACTTGATCCGACCGAGCGGCATGGCTTTGAGTATCAAAGCTGGTTCGGCTTCACAATCTTCGCCAAGGGCTACAGCGCGGCGCTTGGTCGTGGTGGCACATATTATATCGACCGCGCGGATGGGCCTGCCGAAGCGGCAACCGGCTTTTCGCTTTACCCGGATCCACTGATTGATCTGGCCGAAGAAAGCACAGTTCAGCGGCTATTCTTGCCGCTTGGCACGGATGCTGCCACAGGCGCGAAACTGCGCGGCGAAGGCTGGATTACCGTGGCCGCGTTGGATGAGAATGATAGTGCAAATATGCTGGGCTGCACCCATATTTTGACCAACGGTCAGGCCATTCCAGTCTGAAATCGCCCCGCACTTAGCTTTAGGGTGGACGCAAGCGCCACATAATCATAACGGAGCCTACGGCGAATCCCTTCGCAGGAAAAACCTCCTGCGCAGAAAAAGGCCCCAGAGCTATCTGGCTTTGATAGGGAATATCTGATGGCGAATGTAACCGTGATTGGCGCTCAATGGGGCGACGAGGGTAAAGGCAAGATTGTCGACTGGCTGGCGGAACGTGCCGATGCCGTTGTCCGCTTCCAGGGCGGGCATAATGCCGGCCACACTTTGGTGGTTGGCGACAATGTTTATAAATTATCATTGCTGCCCTCGGGCATAGTCACCGGCACGCTGTCGATCATCGGCAATGGCGTTGTCCTTGACCCATGGGCCCTGCGTGACGAAATGGCTAAACTGCGTGGGCAGGGCGTTTCGATCACAACCGAGAATTTTGCGTTAGCGGATAACTGCGCGTTAATCTTGCCAATCCACCGCGACCTTGATGGTTTGCGGGAGACTGCAGCCGGTTCGGGCAAAATCGGAACGACAGGCCGGGGCATCGGCCCTGCATATGAAGACAAGGTTGGCCGTCGTGCCATCCGCGTTTGCGACCTTGCGCATCTTGATGCGCTCGATGCGCAGCTTGATCGCTTGTGCGCGCATCATGATGCCTTACGCGCCGGATTTGGCGAGCCGCCAGTGGATCGTGCGCGCCTAATTGCCGACCTCAAGGAAATTGCGCCGTTCGTTTTGGAATATGCGCAACCTGTGTGGAAGCGATTGAACAAGGTCCGCAAGGCAGGAGCACGGATCCTGTTTGAAGGTGCGCAGGGCGTGTTGCTTGATGTGGACCATGGCACTTATCCATTCGTGACGTCTTCCAACACTGTCTCGGGCACAGCCGCTTCAGGCTCAGGCCTTGGGCCAAGTGCGGCTGGCTTTGTGCTTGGTATCGTCAAAGCCTACACGACGCGTGTCGGCTCGGGACCATTCCCGACCGAGCTTGAGGATGAAACTGGCCAGAAGCTTGGCGAGCGCGGTCATGAATTTGGCACTGTCACTGGCCGCAAGCGCCGCTGTGGCTGGTTTGACGCGGTTATTGTGCGCCAAAGCTGCGCCGTCTCAGGCGTAACTGGCATCGCGCTGACCAAGCTTGATGTGCTGGACGGGTTTGACACCATCAAGATTTGCACTGGCTATCGCCTGAACGGCAAAGTCTACGACTATTTGCCTGCACATGCCGCAGAGCAAGCCGCCGTGGAACCGATTTACGAAGAAATGGCCGGTTGGCAGGAAACCACCGCAGGCGCGCGCAGTTGGGCGGACCTTCCTGCACAAGCGATCAAATATATCACGCGGGTGCAGGAACTGATCGAAACGCCCGTGGCCCTGGTATCCACCTCGCCGCAGCGCGAAGATACCATCCTGGTGCGCGATCCCTTCGCCGACTAACCGCTTTTCAATTCAGCCTTGAGCCGCAGACTTGCCCGCCAGAAGAAAAAGGCGGGTATAAGGCCAAGCCATGCTGCGCCATACAGCACCCAACGGACGCTTTCATCGCCAGCGAACGGCTTGAAGGCGTCCGACATGATACCGAACAACAACGGTCCAAGACCAAGGCCGATCAGGTTTTGGGCGAAAAGCATCACAGCTGCGGCAATGGCGCGTGCTTCCGGTTTTACCAATCCCTGCACGCAGGCATAAGTTGGGCCGTAATAAGCTGCGTTCAACGCGGTCGGCACGATCAACAAGACAATCGCCACGCGCCAGTCAGTAGCAAAATAGCCGAGGAACAGGATCGGGGTTGCAATGACCATCCCCATTGCGGGTGTGGTTAACAAATGGCGCTTATCAATCTTGCCGAACCTGTCGGCCATCATGCCGCCAAGCCAAGTGCCGATCATACCAGCGACGCCCAAGACAAGTCCAAGCAATAGGCCGGTTTCGCCGGGGCTAAGGCCATGCGAGCGGATGAACAAAATGACCGCCCAGACGCCTTTGCCATAGGAAAGAAATGCAGTGAATGAGGCAGCAACCGCCAACATGACAAAGGCGCGGGAACTGAAAACTTCTTTCAGCGCCTCTTTGGTAGAGAGGACTGCGCGCGCCTTTTCGCCGGACAGTGCGCGGGCGGCGGCTTCAGCCTTTCGTGGTTCGCGCAGTATGAAGGGGAGCAAGCCGGCGAGTACCAAGCCCGGAATAGCAACCACCATGAAGGCCGAACGCCAGCCATACGCATCGTTCAATGCGCCGCCGATGACGAGGCCCATCAAGCTGCCAATGGGAATGCCCAACCCGTAAAATGCAATGGCGGATGACCTTTTTTCCGGCGGTACGCTGTCGGTAATGAGCGAATGCGCGGCAGGTGTGCATCCTGCTTCACCAACGCCTACGCCGACACGAGCAAGCGCCAGTTGTGCGAAATTCTGTGCTACACCGCACAGAGCAGTCATTCCGGACCAAACGGCCAACGATATAGCAATCAGACCGACGCGGTTGGTTCCGCTATTGTCCGCATAGCGTGCGATGGGGATACCCAGCAGGGTGTAAAAAAGCGCAAAAGCAAGACCAGTGAGCAGCCCGATTTGCGTGTCCGACAAACCAAGATCGCGGCTGATCGGGTCCGCTAATATGTTGACGATCTGCCGATCAAGGAAGTTCAGGACATAAACGATCATCAATATCCACAGCAGCACTTTAGGATTTGTAACAGTCGGCTTTGCTGGGGGCGCCGTTTTGGCTTCGTCCATGAATTTCTCCTCTTCCACCTGCGTTATGGAATAAATTTTGACATTGTCAAAGGCTTGGAACGGTCTCGAAACGGTCTTTATTTTCGGGGTATCACACCATGGGTTCTGAAAATCAGATAGCCTGCAAATTCTTTCATTGACTGTTGTGGGGTTCGCGGCTTTGGGGGCAACATGACCACACGCGAAACGACGGCTTTGATGCCTCTCAATGATTTGGACCTTAACCTGTCATTGGGCGACCGCTTCATGGTCATGGCATATGGTGCCATTCAATGGCCCTGGTTGCTGCGCAGCCTTGATGGCGGCCGCAAGAAGGACAAGGCTGATCTGCTTACCTATCTCGGCTTGCCGCTCGATGCGCTGCCTAACTTGGGCAGCTGGAAAGCCGACACCCATTTTTTGTGGCATATCGTTTCCGCAATTGAAGAAATGCGTCCAGCGCAGGTCGTTGAGCTTGGCTGCGGCGCATCCACCTTTGTCGCGGCGCGCGCACTGCAGCTTTTTGGCGGCGGCAAGATTGTGAGCTTCGATCAACACGCAGAGTTCGCGCAAACCACGCAAGGTTGGATCCGCGATAACAATATGGCTGTGGAAATCCGTCATGCCCCGTTGGGCACGCCGCCAGATGGCTGGCCGGGACACTGGTATAAGTTAACGGACGTCCCAACCGAAATCGACCTCCTCATCGTCGATGGACCACCATGGGCGATCCATCCGCACGTGCGCGGCGCGGCGTCGAGCTTATTCCCGCTTATCCGTCCAGGCGGCCGGGTATTGCTTGATGACGCAGCGCGGCCCGGCGAGCGTGTCGTTGCCCGGCGCTGGCGCAAAGAGCATCGCAACATGGAATTCACGCTCGACAGCCAAGGTGCCAAGGGCACCTTGGTTGGGCACAAACACCCAGCTTAAAGTTTCGTCGTCCGTTCGTCGGTCACCATATCTTCGGCAAGGTCTAGCCCGGCCTTGCCGCCAGCTATGGTGTGGGCAGGGGCATGCGGTGATTCGATATAGTCTGGCTCTTCGACTTCAAGCATGCCCTCCCATTTCGTGATGACTGACGTTGCAACCGCGTTGCCGACGACGTTGGTTGCGGTGCGGCCCATGTCGAGGAACTGGTCAATCGCAAGAATTAGCGCGACGCCTTCCACTGGAAGGTCGAACATTGCGAGCGTACCAGTGATCACGACGAGCGAAGCGCGCGGTACGGCGGCCACGCCCTTGGACGAAATCATCAGCGTCAGCAGGATAAGGATTTGCGTGCCGATAGAGAGCTCGATGCCATAAGCTTGCGCAATGAAGATCGTCGCAAAGCTCATGTACATCATCGAACCATCAAGGTTGAAGCTGTAGCCCAAAGGCAGCATGAAGCCCGAAATCCGGCGCGGAACGCCAAAGCGATCAAGCTGTTCAAACAACTTGGGCAGTGCCGCCTCGCTCGACGCGGTGGAAAAGGCGATCAACATTGGTTCGCGGATATAGCGAATGAGCGTCCAGATACGCCGCCCAAGGAAAATCCCGCCCAGGGACAGCAATATGATCCACAGCAAGGCCAGCGATAGATAGAATTCCGTGACAAGCTCCAAATAGGTTGCGAGGATCGCAAGACCACTTTTGGAAACAACTGCTGCCAATGCGCCGAACACCGCAATTGGGGCATAGCGCATGACATAATGCGTGATCTGAAGCATCATTTCGGCAAGTGCTTCAGCTCCGCGAACCAAGGGCGCGCCCTTTTCACCCAAAGCGGAAAGCGCAATGCCAGCGAACAAAGCAAACACCAAAATCTGCAAGATGTTGTTGGTTGCCATCGCCTCAAAGGCGTTTTTGGGGAAAATCGACAGAATGAATTCCCAGAAGTCGAGTTTTTTGACTTCACCTACCGTCGCTGCGGCATTTGCGATGGTATCAACGGGTGCGCCGACACCCGGTTGGAAGAGGTTCACCATCAACAGGCCAAGGCCGATAGACATGAAACTGGCAATGATAAACCACGTGATTGCGCGAAAGCCGATCCGGCCAAGCGCTGTGCTGTCGCCCATGTGCGCGATACCGACGACGATGGTCGATAATATTAGTGGGGCAACCAAGAGTTTGATAAGATTAAGGAAAATATCAGAGAGAAGTTTGAATGTCTTGGTCAGATATTCAAACTGCGTGCTATCCGGCGCGAAGTTGACGTGGACCGCGTAGCCCGCAGCCACGCCCAGAATCATCCCTGCCAAAATCCACAATGTAAGCCGTTTATCCACGCAACCCTCCGAACATTTGATGTTTCGGACGACGCTACACAGGAGCCATGACGCTCGCAACAAGTTACAGACGTGACTTGTTTAAGCTCGAGAAGGGCGTCATAAGCCTTGTAATAAAATTACAACGCAATTTGTCGTTGAATCTGGCACTCAACCATTTGCTCGCGGGCTCAGGAGATAATTTCATGGCGGCCGCCAAAATTGCTAAAACTACTGTAAAGATCGACAAGACCCTTTTGAAGGCGATGGTGTCCGCTTTTGCCGAAACCGCTTTGCCCGGTGAAAACGAAGGCTTCGATGCGCAAGCGGCAGAGAGCGCCGCGCGTTTCGTTATCGAGACCGGTCTTCACCGAAAGGCGGGTACCGCTGCCATCGCGCTTGATAGCTTCACCGACTCGCGTGGCCGTTTGATGATGCGGATTGCGTTGAATAATGACGACATGCCCTTTTTGGTGGACTCGGTTTCGTCTGCGGTTGCCGCTTATGGGATAGCCGTGAAGCGCATCATCCACCCGGTGTTGAGTGTCGTCCGCGATGACACCCTTGCACTGTCGTCAATCAGCCGGAAGCGGCTTGATGGGCAGCCCCGAGAATCTTTTATCTATCTGGAAACAGAGCGCGTTGACGCCAAGGAGCGTCGTCAGCTCGAAATACATCTTGCGGCTGTCCTGGCCGATGTCCGAGGCGCAGTGACCGATTGGCGCGATATGCTCGCAGCCTTGTCCGCCGACGCCGACAGCCTACCCGATAGCGAAGGCACTGCCCTCATTCGCTGGTTCCTCGATAACAATATGACCATATTGGCGCATGAACGCATAAGCAGCGATGGCACGCGTTCCGACCGCCTTGGATTGTCCCGCGTCAGCGACGCGCCTGTGCTTTCGGAAGACAGTGTCGGCCTTGCCATCAACTGGTTTGAAGGCGGCGGCGTTGCACCGTTGGTGCTTAAGTCGAACCGCGTTTCAACCGTCCACCGCTGCGTTCAACTGGACCTCATCGTCGTCCCGGTGAAGACGGGCGACCGAATTACGGGCTTGGCGGTCACTTCAGGCCTCTGGACGAGCGCAGCACTCGCTACGGCCCCGGAAGCCATACCGGTGCTGAGAACGCATCTGGCGTCGCTTATGGAGCGTTATGGGTTTGACCCTTCGGGTCATGCTGGCAAGGCAATGGCGCATGCTTTGACGGCATTGCCGCACGACCTTTTGGTTGCGCTCAAAATCGATGACCTCGAACGTGTGACATTGACCGCCATGTCGCTTACCGATCGTCCGCGTCCGCAGCTCATTGCCTTGCGTTCACCACTAGGCCGCCATCTGTACATCTTTGTCTGGTTGCCGCGTGATGACGTATCGACCGGCATTCGTAAGCAAATTCAGACGATGCTGCTCGATGCGACGGGCGGGTCTTTATTGGGTTGGACTATTGGGTTGGAAGACGGTGGTGTTGCCTTGCTGCGCTATACGCTCGATTTGCCCGACCGCGCGCAAAAAGTGGACGAGGCTGCACTTGATGCAAAGCTCGAGCTAATGGTGCGCGGGTGGGAGCCAGCAGTTGAGGCGGCTTTGGCGGATCTCACGGACGAAAAGCGCGCAGCCGCCATGCTTGTGCGCTACGGCGCAGGGTTTCCCCCAAATTACCGCAGCACCTATTCAACAAACGAGGCTGCGCGCGACATGATTGGCCTGCTCGCGATGGAGCGGGATCACAGCAAAATTACGCGGCTGTTCGTGGAAGACGACAAGCTTCGGCTGAAAATTTACAGTGACGGCGGTGCCTTGCCATTGAGCGATGTGGTGCCAGCGCTTGAAAATTTCGGTTTTGATGTTCTTGAAGAATCTCCGACGGCGTTGGGTGGTGGTCATTACATCCATGATTTCCGTCTGGCCTTGCGCGGTGGAGATATTTCCGCAGTGCTAGATGACCCCCAAGTCGTCGAAGGCGCGCTTAGCCAGGTTTTGGATGGCACATTTGAAAATGACGTATTCAACCAGCTTGTCACGATTGGCGGACTTGAACCGCAATCGGTCATCTGGTTGCGCGCGTGGTATCGCTACCTGCGCCAGACGGGGGTAACCTATGGCATGCCAACGGTGGTGTCAGCTTTGGCCAAGAACGCCAACGTAACGCGGTCAATCATATCGCTGTTCGATGCGCTGCATAATCCTAGCGCCAACGGCAGCCGCGATAAAGATGCTGCGAAATATCAAAAGTCGATCAACGCGGACCTTGCGGCGGTGTCGGCAATTGACGAAGACCGCATCCTTCGCCGGTTTCTGTCGGTAGTTCTGGCCACGCTACGCACCAACGCCTTCTCTGCGGCAGCAGCCGAAGCATTGGCCTTCAAACTGGATTGCGCGAAAGTCCCTGGCCTGCCTGCGCCACTGCCTTGGCGTGAGGTTTTTGTTTATTCACCGCGCGTCGAAGGCATTCACTTGCGCGCTGGACCTGTGGCGCGCGGTGGCTTGCGCTGGTCTGACCGGCGTGACGACTTCCGTACGGAAGTCCTTGGCCTCATGAAGGCGCAGCGCGTCAAAAACGCGGTTATCGTGCCGAC
>JANPKN010000327.1:0-4184 GCA_031426075.1 Sphingomonadaceae bacterium | reverse complement strand
TCCGAAATCGACATTTCCGGCGTCGACCATATGGACACTGTCGGGGCTTGGCTTGTCCATCGAACTGCGAAAGAGCATTCGGCGCAGATTACAGGTGCTGCAAAAGACGCTGGTCGCTTGATTGACGCCATTAGCGGGGTGGATCAATCCGAACTTGTTCCCAAACCACATATGTCTTCGCTCAACCGTTTTTTGGCGGAAGTGGGTGGCGGCGTCGTTGTCGGGATTACGACGCTTTTGCAATTCCTCGGTTTCGTCGGGCAAGTGGTGAAGGCGTCCTTCATATTACTGATGAACCCGAGCCGTTTTCGTTGGCACGCCGTGGTGCAGCATTTCGACATGGTGGGCGTGCGCGCGCTTGGCATTGTTGGCCTGATGAGTTTCCTCATCGGCATCGTCATTGCGCAGCAAGGCGCGGTGCAATTGCGGCAATTTGGCGCTGAGGTTTTTACCATCAACCTTATCGGGCGCCTTACACTGCGTGAGCTTGGCATATTGATGACCGCAATCATGGTTGCTGGCCGGTCAGGCTCTGCATTTGCTGCCCAGATTGGCACGATGAAAATCACTGAAGAAATTGATGCCATGCGCACAATAGGTGTGGTCCCCGCCGAAGCATTGGTTGTGCCGCGCGTGATTGCTGCTGTTATCATGATGCCATTACTTGGCATTTATGCGTCTTTGATGTCGATCATCGGCGGCGGCATATTGTGCTGGATTGTTTTGGAAATACCACCAACGACCTTCGTGCAACGACTACGCGAAGTGACACCGATAACTGATTTCTGGATTGGGATGATCAAGGCACCAGTGTTCGGCGCAATTATCGCGATGGCAGGTTGTTTTCAGGGGATGCAAGTTAAAGGCAATGCAGAGCAGGTCGGCCTAAAGACCACTGCTGCGGTCGTGCAGGCCATTTTCCTCGTCATTGTGCTCGACGCATTTTTCGCAGTGTTCTTCAGCGAAATTGGCTGGGATTAAGCGATGAAACCGCCAAATATCATTTCCGTGACTGGTCTGTGCAACAGCTTTGGCGACCAAGTCATACATCAGGATCTCAACATCGAAGTCCGCCGTGGTGAGATACTGGGCGTCGTTGGCGGTTCGGGCACTGGTAAGTCCGTGCTCATGCGGTCCATAATCGGCCTGCAAGAACCTCTGGCTGGCGAAATCCGGGTCTTTGACGAAGGCATGATCGGCAAAGAAGAGGACGAGGCAACGGACGTGCGACGACGCTGGGGCGTGTTGTTTCAAGGCGGCGCATTGTTTTCGACGTTAACCGTCGCAGAAAATGTGCAGGTGCCATTGCGTGAGTTTTACCCGGAATTCAGCAAGCAATTGCTTGATGAAATTGCGCGCTACAAAATTTTCTTAAGCGGCCTTCCGCCAGAAGCCGCGCATAAATACCCATCGGAACTATCGGGCGGCATGCGCAAACGCGCTGGATTGGCACGCGCCTTGGCGATGGACCCCGAACTGTTGTTTTTGGACGAACCAACCGCTGGCCTCGACCCAATCGGGGCTTCCAATTTCGACAATTTAACCCGCGATTTGAAAGAGACGCTGGGACTGACGGTATTTCTGATCACACACGATCTTGATACGCTATATGCGATTTGCGACCGGGTGGCAGTTTTGGCCGATCATAAGGTCATCGCGATAGGCGCAATCGAAGAATTGCTGGCCATCGATCACCCGTGGATCAACGAATATTTCAGTGGCCCACGCGGGCGGGCAGCACGTCGAGGACATAGCGACCGAAACGATGATGCCCGCGCGGTCATGCAGCAACCAGGAAGGTCATAAGGCAGGACGATGGAAACCAAATCCAATTATGTGATGGTGGGCGCTGTCACGCTTCTACTTCTGGCGTTGCTTGCGGCCTCCACTGTGTGGCTTTCGCGCACGAGCGATGGCGACAAGAAAGAATATGACATATTTTTTCAACAGTCGGTCAATGGGCTAGCCAAAGGATCAGGTGTGTCCTTTTCCGGTGTTCCGGTGGGCCAAATCGAGAGCATCGAGTTGTGGGAGCCCGATCCAGATTTCGTGCGGGTCCGCATCAGCATCAAGGATACCGTGCCCGTACTCCAAGGTACAACAGCAACGATCAACGGCGTTGGTTTTACCGGCGTATCGGAAATTCAGCTTGATGGTGCAGTCAAAGGTGCACCTGCATTGGATTGTCCTGAAGCAAATCCGCAAACCGCATGTCCAACGGGCGTGCCAGTCATTCCAACCAAGCCGGGCGCGTTGGGTGAATTGCTCAACAACGCGCCATTGCTGTTGGAGCGGCTCTCGACTTTGACTGAGCGGCTTACCAACATTCTGTCTGATAAGAATGAACAGTCCATCGAGCAGATATTGGACAATGTGGAGAATATTTCTGGGACATTGGCGACTCAAGGTCCCGATCTGCGCGCAGCAATTCAGGAATCTCGGATCGCTCTGCAAAAGGCAGGTTTGGCGGCGGATGAGATAACCAAAATGGCAGGCTCAACGAACAAGCTGCTCGACAGCGAGGGACGCCCCATGTTGGATGAGCTGCGCAAAACGCTTCGGTCCGCAAATGGCAGCCTGGCCGCTTTGGAAACAACCTTGAACAACGCCAACCCAGCGATCGAAACGCTGAACACGCAGACGTTGCCCGAGGTGACACAACTCGCGCGTGACCTCAGAGACGTGACAGGTACTTTGAGATCTGTGACTGAAAAAGTGGATCAAGGCGGCGTCAGCAGCGTCGTCGGCGCACCCGCCTTACCCGATTATAAACCCGGCAGCAGGAACCAAAAATGATGTTCAGCAAAATCTCCGGCCCGCGCATATATGCGTTACCTCTCATCATGGCGCTCGGCGCGTGCGTAAGCTTTGGCGGCAAGGCTCCGGCGTCCATGCTGGTACTGACGGCTAACAATATGGTGACTGCAGGTGCCGCAAGAACGGCCACCGCAGCTGACGCCTTGGTTATCCTGACGCCTGAAGTCCCACGCAAGCTCGATACCAACCGTATCCCTGTCCAGATCGATGCCAGCAGTATTGCCTATCTGAAGGACGCGTTTTGGGCAGATAAGCCAGCGCGACTGATGCAGAACTTGCTCGTCGAAACCGTTTCAGCAAAAAGCGGCAATCTCGTACTCAATGAAGTCGACGCGGGCGGCAAGGCCGTCCGGTATTTGTCTGGTAGCCTATTGGAATTTGGCATCGACGCCGCAACTAACGAGGCAGTTGTCGTCTATGACGTAGTCAAAATCGTACGCGGTAATGCGACCGAGAAGCGCCGGTTTGAAGCGCGGCGGCCGGTAACGGCGATTGAACCAGCGCCAGCCGGCGCTGCGTTAAATGCCGCCGCGAATGATGTCGCCGGTCAGATTGCCGATTGGGCCGGATAAAGACTGAACCCCTCTGGCTGCGGCCAACCGTCGGCAAACGTCGCCAAAACTTTAAATAACGAGCCCATGGCATCACGCTGTACCAGCCGGTTACGTGCAGAGTTTATGTCGCCTGCCCTATCGGGATTAGCCTGCGCCAAGCTCGAGGCCCGCTGATCAATTCCAAGACCGCAAAGCCATGCCCCCTGCTCGCTAGGTCCAGCCACCATCAGACCGCAATTTCTCGCCCGCTTCGCAAGCTCGAGAAAATCGACATGCGTAGTTAAGTCAATCTGTCCGGGGTCAGAAAATGGGTCAGCATATTGGTGATTTTGCACAGCTTGCAAAGTGCTGCCCAAGGCTGGCTGCGTATAACCATAATCGATGACCAGCATTACCCCGCCCTGCTTCGCCAGCCGACCAGAAAGCTGGTGCATGATTGCAGAAGCGTCGGGGCAGGTTTCGTATATGCTGCCTACAGCGGCGACCCGAAAATGTTCGGGGATCATGTCATCGGTAGCACGAGCGCCCGGCATCGCTGCGAAACGCGACCCCCGATCACGCACAACAACCCGCTCGCGCCAGCCTGCGTGCGTTGAAATCATCTGCCGAACGGGCAACGCATCAAAAAACTCGTTCGCCACGATAAACAAGGGTGCATCGGTCGGTAAGCCATCCAGATTGTCGTGAAACGTCGCATTCGGCACCGCCTGCAACTGTTTGGCACGCATGGCAGCGCTGTTTTCAACAAAATGGACAGATGGCTCCCAACCAAAACGCTTCATCGTTCGAAGTGCATCTGCGGCCAAAGTGCCG
>JANPKN010000326.1:0-3778 GCA_031426075.1 Sphingomonadaceae bacterium | reverse complement strand
TCGCGTGCAAAGGCCTTTGCGATTGCACCCCCTGTGGCGTCACCTGCGCCGACGATAAGGGCTGCCTTACTCAATCTTTTTCAAGTGTGCATTGCAGGGGATGCTGGTTTTTCTGCGCGAAGTCCATGACTTGCGTGACCTTGGTTTCCGCCACTTCATAGGTGAAAACGCCACAAACACCCACGCCCTTCTGATGGACATGAAGCATTACCCGCGTCGCCTGATCGGTATCCATCTGGAAAAATGCCTTGAGAACGTGGACCACAAATTCCATCGGTGTGTAATCATCGTTCAACAGCAGCACTTTATACAGGCTTGGCTTTTGCGTTTTCGGGCGCGTACGCGTGGCAAGCCCGACCCCGGGTCTGCCGCCGCCTTTATCGTCATCATCTTGCGCCATGAAAATTTGCATCAACCTAAAATAGGATAGGGTAGGGGGACTCTGCAAGCCCCGTTCGCCATCAATTGCCACATGACAAAAAGAAACCGCCCTTTCCGCAGGGGAAAGGACGGCTTCTTTATTGGATTGCACCGGTCGATCTCGACTACCCACCACCAAAAGGAGGAGAGAGAGGGTGGCAGGTGCATGACCCACCGGCGCAATATCGTTCGAAAGCTTATGCAGCTTTCTTGAAAAGCTCTGTCGTTGCCGCGATGCGGTTCGAGATTGGCTGGAACATTTCGCTCACCAGCTTAACCATCGCTTCAGTGTTCTTTGAACCCTGAGCAACGGCGGTGTCGAAGCCCTTGCGAGCCAATTCACCTTGAAGCTTTACGAAATCGGTTGGCGATTTCACGGCGGTCATTTCCTTGACAGCAACCTGGACTTCTTCAAAATTCTTCTTGGCGAATTCCATGTTGGTCTTGCCCATTTCCTGAGCGCCCTTGGCAACAATCTTGCCAGCTTCAACGACAGCTTCCAGATTGGCCTTGTTGAATTCGACGGCTTCGGCGGCGAACTTCTTGCCCTTTTCAGCAGCTTCGCTTGCTTTTTCGCGCACGTCGACGAAAAACTCAGTCGCTTTTTCAGTGGTTTTTTCTGCAGTGGCTTTAACAGTGTCAGTCATTTTTGATACTCCTTGAGCAATCGGTGTTGTTTCAACAGACACGGTTTTTGGAGCCGGCGAAGCAACAGGTGTTTCCACCTTGGTCTTCGCAACGGTGCTTGGAGCAGTTTTTACAGCCACGTCCTTTGATACCGCAACTTTTGCAGTTTTCGCTGGAACATTAGTTTCTGTTTTGCTGGTCATGTGTAGGCACCATTTCTGTTGTGTTGCACTGCACAATAAATACAAATGCAAACTGTGTCAACAAAAAATGGTGCAGTGCACAATAAATGCTTGTGGCCAGCTTAATCCGCCAATGTCAGCCGTTCAAAGCGTTCATAATGATGATCTGCCGAGCCGAATTGATTCTCGATCATAGTGGCCCGCTTGAAGAAATGGCCAATGGCCAACTCCTGCGTGATGCCAATGCCGCCATGTGTTTGAATGGCGTTTTGGCCGACAAACTTTGCTGAACGCGACACCTTCGCCTTGCACGCCGACACCGCAGCCATGCGTTCGGCGGCTGGCAGATCGAGTTTCAAAGTCGCCATCGTGGTCATGGACTTTGATTGCTCAACCTCCATGAACATGTCGACCATACGATGCTGCAGCACTTGGAAGCGCGAGATTGGCTGGCCAAACTGGTTACGTTGACGGGCATATTCCAACGTACCTTGATGCAGCTTTGCAGTCACACCGCAGGATTCAGCGCAGACCGCAACGGTTGCTTCGTCAACGATACGTTCGATGAGCGGAAGGCCAGCGCCCTCGTCACCCAACATGGCGTCAGCAGGAATTGCGGCATTTTCAAAATAGATTTCGGACGCCTGGAAACCATCGACGGTTGGGTAATCGCGGCGGACAATGCCTTTTGCATTGGCGTCGATGAGGAACAGGGACACACCGTTTACGTTGGTGTTCGCTCCGCCAGTCCGTGCGGTGACCAGCAAATGGGTTGCCCACGGCGCAGCATATACGACGCTTTTATGGCCGTTCAGCACATAACCAGCGCCATCCTTCTTCGCGGTCGTGCGAATATTGGCGAGATTGTAGCGGCCCTGTGGTTCCGCATAGGCAAAAGCAATGACAACATTCCCGCTGATGATTTCGGGGATGACTGCGTCAGCAACAGCGCCGCCAACAGCCTTCAGTGCACCGCCACCCAGAACGACCGTCTGGAGATAAGGCTCGATCGCGATGACCTTGCCCAATTCTTCCATGATAAGCGCGTTGTCGAGGTATCCGCCACCAAGGCCGCCATGTTCTTCGCTGAACGAAGCGCCGAGCATGCCGAGATCCTGAGCCAACGCCTTCCAGATGCCGGGGTCACGCCCCGTGCTGCTGGCGATCATCTTGCTGCGGCTATCGAAATCATAAGTGTCCGCCAAAAAACGGCTTAAGGTTTCGCGGATCATGTCCTGCGTTTCGGTGTAGCTGAAATCCATGTGAAGTGTCTCTCCGTCGTCGCCTTATTTGGCGTTGTATCTCCCCTCCCGCTTGCGGGAGGGGCCGGGGGAGGGCGAGTCACGTCTTATCCAGAAGTGACCCTCCCCTATCCCCTCCCGCAAGCGGGAGAGGTAAGCGATTAAATACCCAGCACCATCTAGGCGATGATGTTGCGGTGGATCTCGTTCGATCCGCCGTAAATCGTCGTCTTGCGGGTGTTGAAATATGTCGGCGCCGCGCGGTGCGCGTAATCCGGACCGATTGGGTGTTCATTGTCGCCTTCGCCAAAGCCGCGGAAATATGGCGCGCCATAATGGCCGACCGCTTCCAGCGCGAGTTCAGTAATCCGTTGCTGGATTTCTGATCCCTTGATTTTCAGCAAGCTGGATTCAGGGCCTGGGCCCTTACCCGATGCTTCGCCAGCAAGGCTGCGCAATTCCGTGAATTCAAGCGCGGTGAGGTCAATTTCAAGTTCCGAAATCTTGCGCTTGAAGAATGGGTTCGCGATCAACGGGCGGTCGCCGTCTTGTTCGGTGCGAGCAATTGCCTTGATCTTCTCAACGCCGCGCTTCGAACGGGCAACGGCCGCAATGCCGGTGCGCTCATGCGCCAGCAGGAACTTCGCGCAGGTCCAGCCCTTATTTTCTTCGTAAACGCGATTCTCAACTGGTACGCGTACGTCTTCCAACCATACTTCGTTGACTTCATGTTCTCCGCCCAAGGTGATGATCGGACGGACAGTGACGCCAGGCGACTTCATGTCGATCAACAGGAAGCTGATGCCTTCTTGCGCCTTTGCATCGGGGTCGGTGCGGACAAGGAAGAAGCCCCAGTCGGCGTACTGCGCCATCGTGGTCCAGGTTTTCTGTCCATTGACGACATAATCGTCGCCGTCACGAACAGCCTTCGTACGCAAGGATGCAAGGTCGGAACCAGCGCCTGGCTCGGAATACCCCTGACACCACCAGTCGTCGCCTGACAATATGCCGGGAAGGAACTTGGCTTTCTGCTCTGGCGTACCGAAGGTGTAGATCACCGGGCCGACCATCGACAGGCCAAAGGGCATCGTACCTACGCAATCAGCAGCAGCCAGTTCTTCGGACCAGATGAAACGCTCGGTCGCGGTCCAGCCAGTGCCGCCATATTCGACGGGCCATGCCGGCGCGATCCAGCCTTTTTTGGCGAGAATGCGATGCCATGACAAGAAATCTTCCCTTGAAAGATCATGCCCTTCGTCCTGAACGGAGCGGAGATTTTCGGGGTAGTTTTCGGCGATGAATGTGCGC
>JANPKN010000325.1:0-7499 GCA_031426075.1 Sphingomonadaceae bacterium | reverse complement strand
TAAAGTCCCTGGGGTAGCGTGTGCCCTTCACGACGTTGTCCGAAAAGCGTTTCGATCCGCTTCAAATCCATGCCAAAACCTTTTTGTAATTTCCCCACACGGTGAATGGGCCAAGTGGGCGAGGTAACAAAATCGCATTTTCGCATAGCCCTATCTTAAAATGTCGGGCAGTGTTGGCGCAGAAAATTCGCGTTCAATCGAAAGGCAGCTGTCATTTCAAATCGCAGTACGATCAATCGTCGTTGGTTACCGTTGAATGCCTTGCGAGCATTTGAGGCGGTAGGCCAAAATCTGAGTTTTACCGGCGGTGCATCCGCGCTTTCTGTGTCGCAAAGTGCGATGAGCCGCCATGTTGGCGGGCTTGAGGTGCTACTCGGCAAACAACTTTTTGTGCGTGATGCCTCCCGGCTTTCTTTGACCGCGGCCGGTGAGGAACTATTGCCTGTGGTGAGCAAATGCCTTGACCGGATCGAGCAGACGATGAATTCGATCCGCGACGATGAAGTCACCGGTCGGTCGTTGCGACTGCATGTGCCACCGTCTTTGTTGCAGCAATTGTTCTTGCCAATGTTGCGCGACTTCCACGCGGAAAATCCTGACATTCGGCTCGACGTTTCAAGTGCGCATGTGACCGGACTGCCACCGACCGATTTTGATATGGCGATTGCATATGACCGGCCAAATGTCGACGACCGCGTCACTGATCTATTGTGGATGGTGCGCGTGGCTCCGTTATGCTCACCTGAAACTGCACAGGCCAGCCAGGGAAAATCGCTAGAGGAATTTCTGCAAGCTCAAGAACTGTTGCATCTCAAGCTGGATGGTGAACCCCGCGATCTATTGTGGACCGCTTATCTTCGGCAATGCGGGTTTACTGTTGCTACCTATGGTGGGTTGGCATTCGATACCGCCATCGCCGCAGCGCAATATGCAATGGCCGCAAATGGTGTGTTTTTGGGCGATGTGGATATGTTTGCGCAAGAAATTAACGATGGGCGGTTGGTGATGCCCTATGATGCCATCATCGAAGACGGATATGGCTATTACCTGAAACTCCACGCCGACGATCTCGCCGATCCAGCCATTTCAACGTTCCGGAGTTGGCTGATCAGCCGGTTTGGCGCGCTGCGGCAAGTGCCGCGTCAGGACGCGCCAGACTGACCAGTTTAAGGCCATGTTTATCCGCCGTGTTAATGGCGAGATCGGTTGCTGCCGATATTGTCACCAGCATCGGGGAATTGGCAAGGATGGCCTTTTGAGCGAGTTCAAGACTGCAGCGCGCCGTCAAAAGGATGAACCCGGTCGACATGGTCAATCCGGCGTTGGCGATCGCCCCGATCAGTTTATCGAGCGCATTATGGCGTCCGACGTCTTCGCGCGTTATCAGTATCGAACCGTCCCGCCCGCAAAAGGCGGCGGCATGGGCCGATCCGGTGGCAGCGTTCAATGTCTGATGCGGTCGCAGCGATGAAAGCGCTGCAAAAATCGCTTGGTCCTGCACTTCGATATGCGCTGTGACACGGGGTAAGGGACGCATAACCTCTTCAAGGTTGTCCATCCCGCACAGTCCACAGCTACTTTCCGAGACGCGCTGCCGGGCGCGCGCAAATACTTTTTCAGCGTTGTCCGGAGGCAGCTGAATTCGCACTATCCACCCTAATTCCGCCTGATGGATATCGATAGAAATTATCTGTCCAGCATGATCAATCAGCCGTTCCGACAGGCTGAATCCTATAGCAAAATCTTCAAGATCAATTGGTGTCGCCATCATCACAGCGTAGCCAATGCCATTATATTCTATTGCAACTGGCATCTCGATGATGACCTGCCGTTCGATGTCATCGCTTTCTGCACCGTCCGGCTTCAAAACCGAAAAATGAAAACGCTTTGAACCCTGATCAGGCGGCATTTTGAGTTTCGTTGAGTCTATCGACTGCCGCTTTGGCCTCGGGCGACAAGCCATCGCCGTCATACGCGCGTATCAGCATTTTCATCCGCGGGTCCCAAAACAATGCGATATGATTGGCTATTGCTGCAACTGGGTCGTCATCGGTCGCAAGGTTGGTCGCGATTTGGTTCGCCATATGGACTAGGCGGTCGACTGAGTTCATTCGGCGGGTACCTGAGTTGCAATCCGCCGCGCTTTTTCGGATAGCGCTTCATATTCTTCCTGCCAGTCAGTCGGCCCGTTTGATGCGCTGATCTGCACCGCGGTGACCTTATATTCAGGGCAGTTTGTTGCCCAATCGCTATAGTCGGTAGTGACGACATTCGCCTGAGTCACGGCATGGTGGAATGTCGTGTAAACAACGCCGGGTGCCACTCTGTCAGTGACCGTCGCGCGCAAAGTCGTTTCGCCTGCACGGCTGGCAAGTTTCACCCAGTCGCCAGATTTTATTCCGCGATCTTCGGCATCGACGGGATGGATTTCCAGCAAGTCTTCGGGGTGCCAGGCGACATTTTCGGTTCGCCGAGTTTGTGCGCCGACATTATATTGCGACAAAATACGCCCCGTGGTCAACAATAGTGGGAAACGCGGACCAGTTTTTTCATCGGTTGGGACATAATCGGTGACGATAAATTTGCCTTTTCCGCGCACAAAGCCGTCTACATGCATGATTGGCGATCCATCGGGCGCGTCGGCAGTTACCGGCCATTGCAAAGACCCAGCTTCATCAAGCCGATCAAACGATACGCCAGAAAACGTAGGCGTTAGCCGGGCAATCTCATCCATGATTTCGGAAGGGTGGCTGTAATTCCAATCCAGCCCCAAGGCTTGCGCGAGCCGCTGAGTGACTTCCCAATCCTCAAGACCGTTCATCGGAGACATTACCTTGCGTACCGGCTGAATGCGGCGCTCAGCATTGGTGAATGTACCATTTTTTTCAAGGAAGGTGCTGCCGGGAAGAAAAATATGCGCGTAGTTGGCGGTTTCATTCAGGAATAGATCATGCACGATGACACACTCCATCGCCGCTAAGCCGGCTGACACATGCTTGGTATTGGGGTCGGATTGCAGAATATCTTCGCCCTGCACATACAGCGCCTTGAATACGCCATCGACCGCCGCGTCGAGCATGTTTGGAATGCGCAGACCCGGTTCTGGATCAAGTGAAACGCCCCAATCGGTTTCAAACAATCGCCGTGCATCGCCATCGCTGATATGGCGATAGCCCGAAAGTTCGTGCGGGAAGCTTCCCATGTCGCATGCGCCCTGCACATTATTTTGCCCACGCAACGGGTTTACGCCGACGCCGCGTCGGCCAATATTTCCGGTCGCCATGGCAAGGTTCGCGATGGCCATGACGGTTGAGCTACCCTGGCTGTGCTCTGTAACGCCAAGACCATAATAGATCGCGCTGTTGCCGCCCGTTGCATATAGCCGCGCCGCCGCGCGAAGTTCCTCGGCATCAACCAATGTTACCGGTTGCAGATTTTCAGGGCTGTTCCGTGGCAGCGATACGAACTCTGCCCAATGGCAATATTCGTCCCAGTCACAACGTTCGCGGATAAACTGCTCGTTTGAGAGGCCCTCGCTTACAATGACATGCGCCATCGCGGTCAGCACCGCAACATTGGTGCCGGGGCGAAGCGGCAAATGATGTTGTGCCTCGATATGCGGTGAACGGACGATGTCGGTCCGGCGTGGGTCGATGACAATAAGTTTCGCAGGTGGCCGACCGTCTTGTCCCCGCAGTCGCCGTTTCATACGGCTTGCGAAAACGGGGTGACCATCGGTAGGGTTGGCCCCGATAATGAGGATGACATCGCTATCTTCGATGCTGTCAAAATCCTGAGTGCCTGCACTTGTGCCAAAAGTGGCTTTCAAACCGTATCCGGTCGGCGAATGGCATACGCGCGCGCAAGTATCGACATTGTTGTTGCCGAAGCCTGCCCGAACCAACTTTTGCACCAGAAAAGTTTCTTCATTGGTGCAGCGGCTTGAAGTAATGCCGCCCAGCGCATGTTTGCCATATTTTTCACTAATCCGCTTCAGTTCAGAAGCGGTATAGGCAAAGGCTTCGTCCCATTCGACTTCACGCCATGGATCGTTGATTGATGCACGGATCATGGGCTTCAATATTCGATCCTGATGTTGGGCGTATCCCCAGGCAAAACGGCCTTTGACGCACGAATGTCCGCGATTTGCCTTACCGTCCTTGTAGGGAACCATCCGCAATAGTTGTTCGCCACGCAATTCTGCCCGGAATGTACATCCTACCCCACAATAAGCGCATGTCGTGACTACCGCGCGTTCGGGCGTGCCAATTTCCACGACCTTCTTTTCTATTAATGTGGCAGTTGGGCAGGCTTGAACACAAGCGCCGCAGGACACGCATTCGGAACCCATAAAATTGTCGCTGGCAAAACCTGCCGAAATTTTGGAATCCCAGCCGCGTCCCTCCATTGTTAGCGCAAGCGTTCCCTGAACCTCATCGCAGGCGCGAATGCACCTCGAACAGGCTATGCATTTGCTGGGATCAAAATCGAAATAAGGGTTCGAATGATCGATTTCTTGATTGAGATGCGTTGCCTCCACGTCATAGCGGACGTCGCGCAAACCCACTGCGCCTGCCTGATCCTGCAACTCGCAATCGCCATTCGCAGCACAAGTCAGGCAGTCGAGCGGGTGATCGGAGATATACAATTCCATAACGCCTTTGCGCAATTTTTGCAGCAACGGCGTTTGGGTGCGGACGACCATGCCGGATTCGACCGGCGTGGTGCAACTGGCGGGTGTTCCTTTGCGCCCTTCAATCTCGACAAGGCAAAGACGGCAAGAGCCAAAGCTTTTCATACTGTCAGTCGCGCATAGCTTTGGAATCGCCGTACCCTGTTCCGCCGCCGCCCGCATTATGCTTGAGCCAGCAGGTACCGTTACTTCACGTCCGTCAATGGCAAGCGTAACGGTGTACAGCGAACGGCTCTGCGGCGTTCCGAAATCCTGTTGCGGCGCATACGTCATGATCTCACCTTACATTAACATGCCGGTTTGCGCCGTATAATTTGCGACATCTTCCGGGGTATTCAGATTATGAAAATCGCAATCGAAGTTAAGCACGTGCGCACCGATTGTCGCAATCCAATGGCGCATCGAATAATTTTTCTGCTCCCGCACATGCCAGTCTAACGTTTCCGCCAGCGTCACCGGCCAGATTCCAAAAAGATAGTGCCGGTCAACATACATAGCCATTCCATCAGGAAGTTTGCGTGGAAACTCGGGTACCGGAAGTACGTCGCATCCTGCCGTTACTACCTCGGCAAAGCCGTGTTGCTGCGCATAATGAAGCGCAGCATTCAATCCCCCCAATGGCCCCAGATCGGCCGAGGGTCGGTCATCAATCGAATTAATAGCCGGCCAATCGCGGCCACAAACAATCACGCTGTCGACCTGATTTCGTAGTCCGTCCGCCACAAGTTCAATCAGTGGCCGGCCGCGGACTATTGCAGCGGCCTTGTCACTGCCAAAGCGACTGGCCCGACCACCAGCCAGAATGGCTCCGAGCCGCTTCACCGGAAATCTTCGGGGAAGTGCTTGATCGCACTCATTACCGGGTAAGGCGTAAAACCGCCCAGTGCGCAAAGCGACCCAAACTTCATTGTTTCCGACAGGTCGGCGATCAGCGCCAAATTGGCCTCTACGTTATGTCCTGCAATTATCTGGTCTATTGTTTCGAGCCCACGCGTGCTGCCCAACCGGCACGGCGTGCACTTGCCGCAGCTTTCGATAGCGCAGAATTCCATCGCAAAGCGCACCATTTGCGCCATGTCGATGGTGTCGTCGAACACGGTAATCCCCGCGTGACCGATCAACGCGTCGGCCGCACCAAAGGCTTCATAGTCGAACGGCAAGTCGAATTGCGAAGGTGGAATATATGCACCCAAAGGCCCGCCGACTTGCACGCACCGAACCGGGCGTCCGCTTTCTGTGCCGCCGCCAATATCGTTGACCAGTTCACCAAGCGTGATGCCGAAGGCAACTTCGAACAGCCCGCCATGTTTGACATTGCCCGCGAGCTGAACCGGCATTGTGCCCTTTGAGCGCCCCATGCCAAATGCAGCATAAGCGTCGCCACCATTTACCAGTATCCATGGCACAGCGGCAAGGGTGAGCACATTATTGACCACTGTCGGTTTCCCGAACAGCCCTTCCAGAGCGGGGAGGGGAGGCTTGGCGCGCACTTCGCCGCGCTTGCCTTCCAAACTATTCAACAACGAGGTTTCTTCGCCGCAGACATAAGCGCCCGCGCCAATGCGGACTTCAACAACAAACGGCACGATCAGGTGCGCACATGCGACAATTGCGGCCTGCATTTTGGCAATGGCGTGCGGATATTCCGAACGAATGTAGACATATCCCTTATCGGCACCGACGGCGAAGGCCGCAATTGCCATTCCTTCGATGAGCATGAAGGGGTCGCCTTCCATCACCATGCGGTCGGCAAAGGTTGCGCTGTCGCCTTCGTCGGCATTGCAGACAATATATTTTTGATTTGAAATTACGTCAGCGACCGTTTTCCATTTGATTCCAGCAGGAAATCCAGCACCTCCTCGCCCGCGCAAACCAGACGCCAATATTGTTTCGATTGTGGCTTGCGGACCGACTTGTCGCGCCATTGCTAGACCGGCCCAGCCTTCGGTAGCATAATAATCGTCCAACGAAGTGGGTCGTGTTTTTCCTGCGCGTGCAAATGTCAGCCGGGTTTGAGCGTTGATGAAGGGATGGTCCTCAATTCTTCCGATAGACAGATGGTTGCCATCCATGATCGCGGCAGTTTGATCGGGTAAAACCGGCCCATAACCAATGCCGTCGATCTCGACCAATGGCTCCAGCCAATGCATGCCCCAACTGGACACGCGCTCGACTTCGGCACCTGCCAATTCAAAGGCTGCTGCGACAGCATTGGCTCCGCAGGCAATTGCAACCGCATCATCGGAAATACGAACTTTCACGCCTTTGCCATCAAATTAGCGAGCCGTTCCTGGTTAAGCCGGGCATAGATCGTTTCGCCGATCATTGCCGCAGGTCCGACCGAACACAAGCCAAGACAATACACAGCCTCAACTTTCACGCGTGTCTGACTTTCGGTTTGTGGGATCAGCGCTTCAACGCCGCGTGCCTTGCACGCTTCGGCGCGGCAAAGCTTGATCACTGGCCGGCTTTCGGCCTCCTTGCGGAAATCGTGATAGAAACTGACCACGCCATAAACCTCGGCGCGGGGGAGATTAAGTGCATGCGCAATTTCGCGCATGGCATCCTCGCTAATATAGCCAAACCATTTTTGCACATCATGCAGGATCGGGAGGAGGGGACCCTCACGCTCCGCATGTTCGGCCAAAATGTCAGCGATAGTCGTCATTAAAACACGACAACGCTGCGGATGCTTTCGCCAGCATGCATTAGATCAAACGCTTTGTTGATCTCTTCCAGACCCATGACATGCGTGATCATCGGGTCAATCTCGATTTTACCGGTCATGTACATATCAACGATCTTT
>JANPKN010000324.1:0-5524 GCA_031426075.1 Sphingomonadaceae bacterium | reverse complement strand
CGACAGCCGATTGCGCGGTCAGCGACTCGACGGCAACCCTGTTTATCATTCAAGCGAATTGGCTGGTCAGGTAGAGCGACTTGGCGTGACCGACATTCTGCTCGCCGTGCCTTCGATGAGCCGAAGCAAGCGAAAGGGCATCGTCGATGAACTTCAGCATTTCAGCGTGCATGTGCAAACACTCCCGCAAATTCAGGACATCGTGGCGGGTAAAATATCGATTGCCGATTTGCGCGAGGTGGAAGTTGACGATTTGTTAGGTCGCGACGCTGTTGCCCCCAACGATCTGCTGATGGGTCGGACCATATTGGGCAAAACCGTGATGGTCACAGGCGCAGGTGGGTCCATCGGCAGTGAATTGTGCCGGCAGATTATGGCCATTGGCCCACGAAAACTCGTTCTTGTCGAAATGACCGAATATGCGCTGTACAAGATCGAGCAGGAATTGCGGGAGAATGCCGCAATTGGCATTTTCCGGTCGGATATCGAAGTCTATCCAGAGTTGATCAACACCACGGCGGCGCGTCCTGTTTCGTCGATTGTAGATGCGTACCGGCCCGACACTATTTTTCACGCTGCCGCTTACAAGCATGTACCCTTGGTTGAACATAATCCGATCTCTGGAATGGGTAACAATATCATATCCACCAGAAACCTTGTCCAGTCTGCCGAAGAACATGGCGTTGGCCATTTCATTTTGATCAGCACGGACAAGGCGGTTCGTCCCACCAATGTCATGGGCGCAAGCAAGCGTGTGTGTGAGCAAATCCTTCAAGCTAAAGCCAAGGTGGGTTCGAAAACACGGTTCAGCATGGTCCGGTTTGGCAACGTACTCGGGTCAAGCGGATCCGTGGTACCAAGGTTTAAAGAACAGATCGCCAATGGCGGACCAGTGACACTCACCCACAAGGACATTATTCGCTATTTCATGACCATACCCGAGGCGGCACAATTGGTGATTCAGGCTGGCAGCATGGCAACGGGAGGTGAAGTTTTCGTTCTCGACATGGGCAAGCCGGTCAAGATCTACAATTTGGCCTGCACGCTGATCAACCTGTCTGGCCTGACCGTGCGCGATGACGACAATCCCGATGGCGACATCGCGATTGAAGAAATTGGCCTTCGTCCCGGCGAGAAACTTTTCGAAGAGCTTTTGATTGGCGAAAATCCCATGCCTACAAAGCACACACGAATTATGCAGGCGTTGGAGGGCCATATGCCATGGGACGAACTCTCGGCCGCGCTCGACATCCTGGAATCGCACGTGCACGCAGGTAACCGTGATGGCGCAGTCGCCCTGTTACGTCATCTTGTGCCAGAGTATCAACCTAGCACAGACAACACAGCGGGCGCGGCAGCGGCTTAGGCAGCCTGAAGTCGTTCCATATGTTCGCGGATTGTGAATGCCGGGGTGCGCGGTCGGGCCCGGGGCTCTGCATCAGCACCCTCCAGCGCCTTTTCATACGTGGCGCACGCCATCGCTTCACCGCGGCCTTTGCTGTGGCGCTGTTCGATCTTGCCGGTGCTTTGAAAGCCGAGCTTGCGTAAAACTTTGCCTGACGTAGGGTTGTCGGTGAAGTGGCTGGCGATAAGTCTTTTGTGGCCAATGGCCTTGGCAATGTTGACAACTGCGCGGCTTGCCTCAGTCGCGAAACCAAGGCCCCAATAAGGCCGCGCAATCCAATATCCCAATTCAGCATCGCCCTCAAGATTGCCAATACCGCAGGCACCAATCAGGCGCGGGGCACCATTTGTGCGCAACATGAGCAGGAATGCGGGATAAACCTCGTCATGCTCGCGCGTTGCAAAACGCACAG
The DNA here is from genome assembly GCA_031426075.1 of Sphingomonadaceae bacterium. Taxonomy (GTDB): domain Bacteria; phylum Pseudomonadota; class Alphaproteobacteria; order Sphingomonadales; family Sphingomonadaceae; genus Sphingorhabdus_B. Next base: position 3,707 of record JANPKN010000324.1, on the reverse strand, counting down.
CTTCGTCGGGGGTGTAGGGCCATGGTGCGCGCGCGAGGTTGCGGACGATACCTTCATCGGCAATCGCTTGATGCAGCTCATTTGCATCTTCGGGCCAGCTTGGCCGCAACAATAATCTTTCCGTTCTTGCGAACATCGTTTCTCTCCGGTTCTGCGCTGCCCCTTTGCACGGCAAAGCGACAGCCTTGTTACAATCGCCTCTATTTGCGAGACGTCGAACAGGGAGAAAGACAAAAAGAAAGGGAGATCGGTTGACCCGTCTCCCTGTTCAAAGGTGGAAACCACCAATTGTGATTTCCGGGTCATCCGTCTGGACAACCCGGTTATCGATTGTCCTGTTTATTCGGCGGCCATCGCTGCCATATCGACCGACACATATTTGCGGCCAAGCTTACCAGCGTGGAATCGTACGCGGCCTTCGACGAGCGCAAACAACGTGTGGTCTTTGCCAAGGCCAACGCCCGAACCAGGATATACCTTGGTGCCGCGCTGACGGATGATGATGTTCCCGCCGATGACGTTTTCACCACCGAACTTTTTGACGCCAAGGCGGCGGCCTGCCGAATCGCGACCGTTGCGTGACGAACCACCTGCTTTTTTATGTGCCATGGTCTAAACTCCTACTTCAGAGCGTTGCCGCTCAAGCTTCCTTAGGGGCTGCAGCCTTTTTAGGCGCAGCGGCTTTCTTCGGCGCGGCTTCCTTTGCAGGAGCAGCAGTTGCAGCAACCTCAACCTTCTCGGTCTTAGGTGCGGCAGCTGTTTCTGCCTTAGGCGGTGCAGCCTTCTTATCTTCCTTGCCAACGGCGAGGATACGCAGAAGCGTCAGCGACTGGCGATGACCCTGCTTGCGGCGATAGTTATGGCGGCGACGCTTTTTGAAGACGATCACCTTTTCACCACGATCTTGCGCAATGATTTCGGCGGAAACGGTCAAGCCGTTCACATCCTGCGCCTTATCACCGTCGCCGGCGAGAAGGATGTCACCAAGCGAGATCTTGTCACCCGCTTCACCAGACAGTTTTTCAACTGCGATTTTGTCTCCGGCGGCGACGCGATATTGCTTGCCGCCTGTGCGCACGATTGCGAACATGGCTTTAATTCATCCGTTTCTACAGCTTAGCGCCTTATAAGGGCGGGTTGCTCTGGCGCGCGACATAGCGGAGACGAATCTCAACAGGGTCACGCAAGAAGGGGCGCAGCTAGTGCAAGCAAATATCTATGTCAACGTATAATCCGGCGTTTCGGCCGCTGTGATGCCCGCTGCGATGCCACTTCGACGCACTTGCATGGGCGTTGATGCAGGCTTAGACGTCGGACATGTTGAATTTCAAGCCTGTGTCCGCGTTGCTTCTGCCCCTGATCCTTGCCGCATGTGGCGCGCCGGATGTCAGGTTCCCTTCGCTGGAGCGCCGCACATATGAAACGGATGCGCCCATCGCTGCGCCCGCCGAATCGGCAGCTGCGCCGTCTGTGTTGTCGGCAGAATCGCAGACGAAGGCGGATGCGCTCCTGACTCGGCACAGGGCGGCGCATGGGGATTATCTGCGCGGATTGCCTGCAGTGCAGTCTACGGCTTCAAGGGCGGCAGGAACGTCTCCCGGCAGTGAAGCATGGGTTAATGCGCATGTTATGCTCTCACGCCTCGACAAACTACGCTCTGATTCGGTCGCGGCGCTACGCGACTTTGACGGGTTAATAGCTGATGCAGGTGCGGATGATGCAGGCGTGGCTGCGCTTTTGACCGAGGCGCAGCGACCAGTTGCCGAAGACGTCGCAGAACAGAATACGGAAATCGCGCGTCTTTCGCGGCTGATTGGGGAATAGCTATTCCCCTGTAATTATACTCGCATTTGCTTGCACCTGCGGTGTCCATGTGCGTTATTAACCCTATGAACGGTCAAAACACACAGGCCATATCGCAAAATCCAGACATCCGCTTTCTCGGCAAGATGCTGGGCGATGTCATCCGCGCTTATGGCGGCGAAAATCTGTTCCGGCAGACCGAATATATCCGTTCCACCAGCGTTGACCGCTTTCGCAGGATAGAAGGCGCCGATTCGAGTGATCGAGGACTTGGCGCGCTGACCCTCGATGACACGCTCAATTTCGTACGGGGGTTCATGCTGTTTTCGCTTCTGGCGAATTTGGCGGAGGACCGGCAAGGCCTCGCCCACGAAGACGGCGCGACGGTTGCCGAAGCCTGCACCAGGCTTGAAGCGGAGGGCGTTTGCCTGAAAGACATTAGGGCGATGCTCGGCCAAAGCCTGATCATCCCTGTGCTTACCGCGCACCCCACCGAAGTGCGGCGCAAAAGCATTATTGATCACAAGAACCGCATCGCGCGGCTGATGACATTGCGCGACCAAGGGCAAACCGTGACGGATGATGGCGATGATGTCGACGCCGCGATTTATCGGCAGATTGCATTATTATGGCAGACGCGGCCCTTGCGCAGGGAAAAGCTGTTCGTTGCCGATGAGATAGAGAATGCCCGTGCCACGATGCAGGATGTGTTCCTGACGGCATTGCCCAAATTATATGCGGGTTGGGAAAAGGCGCTTGGGGGAAGGCCGCCAGGTTTTGTCCGGCTCGGTAGCTGGATCGGCGGCGACCGCGACGGCAACCCGTTCGTTGACGCCGAAACGCTACAATATGCGGTTGCGCGCAATGGCGGCACCGCGATTCGGCATTATCTTGAGAGTATTCACAGCCTTGGCGCGGAGATTTCGATCTCTTCGTTCATGAGTGATACGCCAGAGGCTGTGCTGGCGCTTGCCGAAGCCAGTGGCGATTCTGCACCGAGCCGTGCGGACGAGCCGTATCGGCGTGCGCTGTCGGGCATTTACGCGCGCCTGGCGGCTACGCATGTCAAGCTGGTAGGTGAGCAGCCCCCGCGTCCATCAAAGCTATCTGGTGAGGCTTACAGCGGCCCTGACGCCTTGCGGAAAGACCTTGTGACTGTTGCCTCTGGTCTTGCCAGCGATGGCGATGGTGCCTTGTCAAGCGGGGGTGCGCTCGCGCGGCTTATCCGCTCGGTGGAAATCTTCGGCTTTCATTTGGCGACACTCGATCTGCGCCAGAATAGCGACGTGCATGAGCGCGTGATTGCCGAGTTGTTCCGCACCGCGCGAGTCGCGCCTGATTACCTTGCACTCGACGAAGTGGCACGGGTGAATTTGCTGATCTCTGAATTGTCGCACAATCGCCCGCTCGCTGGCGAGTGGACGCAATATGGCGAGGAGACGGCAAAGGAACTTGCAATCATTCGCGCTGCTGCAAAGGCGCAGGCTGATTTCGGACGCGCCGCGATCACCACCTATAATATCAGCAAGACGACCAGCGTGTCCGACATGCTTGAGGTCTATATCCTGCTAAAGCAGGCGGGGTTGTATCATGTTGACGATGACGGCACGCCGCATGCAACGATCATGTCCGTGCCCTTGTTCGAAACGATTGCCGACTTGCAAGCTGCACCCGAAACGATGCAGGCATTTTTCCAAATTCCGTTGATGCGCTCACTTGCGCAAGCGCGCGGGCATCAGGAAGTGATGATTGGGTATTCGGACTCGAATAAGGACGGCGGCTACCTGACTTCGACATGGGAACTATATCAGGCATCGAGCGCACTTGCAGGCATATTTGCTGACGCTGGTATTGCGATGCAATTATTCCACGGACGCGGCGGCGCGGTGGGCAGGGGTGGCGGT
>JANPKN010000323.1:0-3884 GCA_031426075.1 Sphingomonadaceae bacterium | reverse complement strand
CATCTGGTTGACCATGCTGCCATCGGGCCGCGTTAGCCGTGGTGCTTCGCCGGGCTTGCGGCGGGTTTCGCCGCCCAAGCAGAGCGACATGCGCCCGGTGACGCAATATTCGCAATGGCCGCAAAATGCGCTGAGGCAAGTCACGACGGCGTCGCCTACCTTGACCGTGCGCACTTCGCTGCCGACAGCTTCGACAATACCTGCGGCTTCGTGGCCGGGTATTGCGGGCAGGGGGTGCGGGTACGTACCCTCAATGAAATGCAGGTCGCTATGGCACAACCCGCAGGCCGCGGTGCGGATCAGCACCTCATGCGGCCCGGGATTGGCAATATTGATCTGCTCAATCTGAAGCGGTTTGCCCGCTTCGATCAGGACGGCTGCTTTCACCGGGCAACTCCCATATCGCCGCTCGACATGCCTTCTTTGCCACGGCCGCCATGCTTGCCAAGCTCCATACGGGCGATTGCGCGCGCATGCACTTCGTCGGGACCATCGGCCAGACGCAAGGTGCGCTGATGCGCCCATGCAGAGGCTAGACCGAAATCATCGGACACACCGCCGCCGCCATGTGCCTGGATTGCATTGTCGATGATGCTGAGCGCCATATTTGGTGCCTGCACCTTGATCATCGCGATCTCAGCCGCTGCCGCCTTGTTGCCGACCTTGTCCATCATGTCCGCGGCCTTGAGGCAAAGCAGACGCGTCATTTCAATGTCGATACGGGCGCGCGCAATGCGTTCTTCCCACACGCTGTGCTCGGCAACGGTCTTGCCGAAGGCAACGCGTGTCTGAAGACGCTTGCACATTTTCTCCAGCGCTTCTTCAGCCGTGCCGATCGTGCGCATGCAGTGATGGATGCGGCCTGGTCCAAGGCGCCCTTGCGCGATCTCGAAGCCGCGACCTTCGCCCAGCAGCATGTTCGATGCAGGGATGCGGACATCCTTCAGTTCGATTTCCATATGGCCATGCGGCGCGTCATCATATCCGAACACGGGCAAATGGCGCAGGATGTTTACGCCCGGCGCATCAAGTTCCATCAGGACCATGGATTGTTGCGCATGGCGCTTGGCTTCGAAATCGGTCTTGCCCATGACAATCGCGATTTTGCAACGCGGGTCGCCTGCACCAGACGACCACCACTTGACGCCATTCAGCACATATTCGTCGCCTTCGCGGCGGATCGAGGTTTCAATGTTGGTTGCATCCGACGATGCCACGGCTGGCTCCGTCATCAAAAACGCCGAACGGATTTCGCCGTTCATCAACGGGATCATCCACTTTTCTTTTTGCTCTGCCGTGCCGTAGCGCAGGAATACTTCCATGTTGCCTGTGTCAGGCGCCGAACAGTTATAGACTTCCGATGAAAAACCGATGCGGCCCATTTCTTCAGCACACAGGGCATATTCCATGTTGGTCAGGCCGGGGCCGTCGAACGCAACGCTGTCATCGACATGCACGCGGCCCGAAGTTGGCGGCATAAACAGGTTCCAAAGCCCAGCGGCCTTGGCCCGCGCCTTTTCTTCTTCAACCACCTGAAGGACTTTCCAACGGTCGCCAACGGCCTGTTCCGCATAATAATCGGCAACGCGCGGGCGCAGGAAGCGTTCATTATGGTCGCGGATACGGTCCCGCCAGTAAGTTTGCTTGTCGGTGAGATCGAAATCCATGACTCATTCCTCTTCCATTTTAAGTCGGCATTTTTAATTGATCGGTTAACTGGCAGACTCTGCCGCTGTGTTCAAGACGCGCAAGCGTTCATTATGACTTTCACGCGAAATAGGGAAATGCCGCAATATCAGAACGCCGATTATTCCCACAACCAACACTGTGCCCATATAATAAAGCGCTAGCCCGTCGAGGACAGCGACATCTACCTGACCGCGCACAGCATTCTGAGGAAAATCGGCGAAGGTCAGGATCATGCCCGCTGCAAAAGTTCCGATGCCAACGGCGCATTTCTGCATGAAGAAATAGCCGGCAAAAAACAGCCCTTCGGATCGTCTGCCGGTTTCCTGCTGCGATGCTTCGACCACATCGGCCATCATCGATGATGTTAGCATCATCATCCCCACCGCCGCACTATTGGCGATCGTCACTAAAGCAAACATATACAGGATTGACGGGTCCGAAGGCGCGCCGGGTACGAGATCAAGCAACCAGCTTCCGTAAAGTGCGGAGGTAAAACCCAAAGAAATCAGCGCAAGCAATATGGCGGCATGTTTCTTGCCCAGACGTGCGGACAAGGGTGGAACGATGATAAACGCAATGATGACTGTCGCGAACAAGGTCAGCGCATAATAAAGCATCTCCATCTGCTCAAGCTGCCACAGAAACGCGAGTTGGTAATTGCTCAATGCGAAGGTTAGGCCCTGGTTGATAAGGCCAAATAAGGCTGCAGATACCAGCCACAGAAAAGCGCGGTTGGACAAAGTCGCTTTCACCTCGGCAAAAGCATGGCCAATGCCAGCGCCGCGCGGGGCAGGGGGTGATTGCTTGGCAACATGACGATGCTGGCCAAGCGCGGATATCAGCACGGCGCCGGTCATCATCAACGCGCCCCAAACGGAATAGGCGTCATATCCGGCAGGGTCGCTGACGCCCTTCTGGCCAGTGAAGAAAATGCCATACGCAAATATGAGCATGAGCAAGCCACCCGCCCAGCCGAACAGGAAACGGTAACGCATCAACCGCGTGCGTTCGTCATAATCACCTGTCAGTTCGGGCACGAGGGCAATCGACGGCACTTCGCACATCGCAACCAAGGTGCGGGCAAGAACCGCTGTGCAGAACAGCCAGATGATTGTGCCTGTCTGCCCCATCACCGGCGGGTGCCACAGCAGCAACCAGATGATGCCAAGTGGAATCGCTGCCGCGTAAAGCCAAGGCAGGCGTCTGCCCCATTTGCTTTGTGTGCGATCGGACAGTTCGCCGATAATGGGGTCGGCAAACGCATCAAAAATCAGCGCGGCCATGATGACGGTGCCAACGATACCAGCATCAATGCCAAGCACCTGATTATAGAAAATCAGCAGGAAAACCGAAAAGCCATTGTCTTTCACGCCATAGGCTACCGAGCCAAGGCCGTGCATGACTTTTAACGAACGGGGAAGCGCAACTGCGGGGGCCATGATGGTTAGATTTTTAAGCGTGAAAAGGCGTGTTTTCCGGCGAATCGCACGATGTCTCTCTCCTGTGTCCCGCCCTTATGCTAGGCATGCCACCCGGCCTGTCAATCACGATGCAAATGACGTTACGGCATGCATCGCTCACCGATAAAGGCTTGCGTTTCGCCTCGTGACCGCCCAAAATTTCATCAAGCAATTAAACAGGAGAGCGTCATGTCCGACCTTGAAACATTCCGTGCTGAGGCCCGCGCCTGGCTGGAGGAAAACTGCCCCGCTGAAATGCGCACCCCTGCGAAGGGTGACGATGATGTCTGCTGGGGCGGACGCAATTTCGTGTTCCAATCCGAAGCACAAAAATTGTGGCTCGAACGCTGCGTGGCGAAGGGCTACACCGTGCCGGATTGGCCCAAGGCATATGGCGGTGCCGGACTTTCCCCACAGAAAACAAAGGTTTTGCGTCAGGAAATGGCAAAGCTTGGCTGCCGCTCGCCGCTCAACAGCTTCGGCATCTGGATGCTTAGCCCTGCCTTGCTCAAGTTCGGCACCGAAGAACAAAAAGTCCATTATATGGGCCAGATCGCCCGCGGCGAAATCCGTTGGTGTCAGGGCTATTCGGAGCCAGGCTCAGGCAGCGACCTTGTTTCGATGCAGACTTTTGGCGAAGATAAAGGCGACCATTGGGTCGTCAATGGCCAGAAAATCTGGACGTCATATGCTGATCAGGCTGACTGGATTTTCTGTCTGGTCCGCACCGACAAG
>JANPKN010000322.1:0-3439 GCA_031426075.1 Sphingomonadaceae bacterium | reverse complement strand
TTCGAGCTGGAGCCTGCGGCCTTGGCTGCTGATGACGATGCTTGGCATTCCCTTTGAAGACCACATTGAGCCCTTTGCGGCTGCAAGCAATTATGACGCATTCCGCTCGTTTTCGCCGACGGGGCAAGTTCCAGTATTGGTGGACAGCGGGCTGACCATCTGGGATTCGCTTGGCATCACTTTATATCTGGCGGATCGGCATGAAGGTGTTTGGCCCGCCGATCCGATAGCCCGCGCTTGGGCGCAATGTGCAGTGACAGAAATGCATGGCGGCTTTTCAGCCTTGCGCAACGACTGCACGATGAATGTGGGGGTCCGGGTGAAGCCAAAGCCAATGTCCGCCGCTTTGGAACGCGATGTTGCGCGCTTGACCGAATTGTGGGCGCAAGGGCTCGACAGCTTTGGCGGACCGTTTCTGGCAGGATCGCAGTTTACCGCCGTCGACGCGTTTTTCGCGCCAGTCGCCTTTCGCGTCCGCACTTATGGTCTCGATGTTGGCCATGCGGGCCAAGAATGGGTGCACCATATGCTTGGACTCGCGCCCATGCTGGCTTGGGAAAAGGATGCGTTAACAGAAAGCTGGCGGGAGGCTGGACATGAGGCGGAATTGCTCGATTGCGGTGTAATAACCGAAGATTATCGCCAGGCATAAAAAAGGCCGCCAATATGGCGACCCTTTTTGTGGATGTTATCGGGGACTAGATTTTGTCGCCGACCACGCCCTTCAATTTGCCTTTAAGGTTCTGACCTTCGCCTTTGCGTTCTTGCGCAATGCCTTCGCCTTGCAGGCGCTCGTTATCAGAAGCCTTGCCCGCAGCTTGCTTGACGTTACCTGCGATTTCGTTGCCTAGGCCTTTGGCCTTGTCTGTAAATTCGCCCATAAAGCACTTCCTTTCTGCGTAGTCCGGCCTCGCGGAATTTGCGGGCCGATACAGAAAGGAAAATCATTGGCTGCCATGTTCGTTCCGCAATTCAACGGCCTCCCATAACGTTTGAACGTTTAGATGGCTGTGGAACCAGTCACTTTACCTAAAAAGGTCCGGCGACCGGCATTGCGCTCTTGCGCGAAGCTCTCACTTTGGACGCGCCATTTATTCGAAGCTCTGCCTGCAGCTTGTTTCATATTTCCGTTTCCGAGGCGCTTGGCCTTATATGTTAACTCGCCCATGAAAACTTCCTTTCTGCGTAAGCCGACCTCGCGGGAGATGCGCGTCGATATGAACTTTGAACGAAGATAGGGACGAATTGTTTCCTCTGCGTGACGCGGCTAGCCGGCTGAGACCAACGCTCTGGCAAAGGCCGCGCCTTCATCTGGCGCGAATCGCAGGAACAGGGATGGCTCGATAAGCTCCAATTCCATTAGGCGGAAAACGCCGTCACCATCGCGCAGAATATCAACGCGGGCATAGGCCAAAGTCCCCGTCCGGGTCATCGCAGCAGTAGCCGCAAAGGCGCGCTGTGCCAGTGCCAGCGCGCCTTCAGGGGCAGCGACAGCCTCTTCCTTGCCGCCATATTGTTCCTGCACGCGAAAGTCGCCCTTTGCCGGGCGCTTGATGATCGAATGGCTGAACGCGCCGCCGAAGTAGAATAGCGAATATTCGCCTTCCTCGGCAATGTTGGGCAAATAGGGTTGGATCATCATCCGGTGACCGGCGACCGAATGAGGGACGCCATCGCTTCGTTCCAAGCGGAACGTGCCGTCGGCACCGCCCGAGATTGGTGGCTTGACGACTAGCGATTCGACATTGAAGGTTTTCCGCGCCTCTTCGAGCGCGGCCTTGTCTAGTTCGGCACATAATATCGTGGGCACCGACGGGATGCCCACCGCGTCCAGTTCGGCCAGATAGGCCTTGTCGCTGTTCCATCTCAATATGCTCACAGGATTGCTCACCCGCACATTTTCGGCCTCCAGCCTGTCAAGCAAGCCAAACCAACGCGGGCAGTCACGCGGATAGCCCCATGCGAGCAATGGCGTGACGAGATCGAACCCGGCAAAATCCTCCGCCTTCGTCCAGTCGATGAACGTCGCGCGGTCGCCCAGCAGCCGCGTGTAATCGGCCTTTATATGCGACCAATCTTCTTCATATTCCGGCGTCGGGCATAATATCGCAATTCGAAGCGCACTCATTCGCCAGCCATCTTCAATATCTCTTTCCACTCGGCGGGGCGAACTGGCGCGACCGACAGGCGCGACTGGCGAAGCATTTCCATTTCAGCGAGTTTAGGGTTTGCCTTGATAGCCTTCAGCGTCACCGGCTGCTTTAACTTCCGTGACGGTTTGACCTTAACCGCGACAAAGCGCGCCTTCTCGTCAGATGGGTCAATGAAATGCTCTTCGCTTATGGTGATGATAGCAACGACCTCCAACCCGATATTGCTGTGGTAGAAAAAGGCTTCGTCCCCGACTTTCATCGTGCGCAAGTTAATAGCGGCGCTGTGGTTCCGCACGCCATCCCATGTGCCTTCGCCTTCTGCCACCAGATCATCATAGCTATATACGTCGGGTTCGGACTTCATCAGCCAAAATTGTTTTGCCACTTGCTACTCCTTTTCGCTGGCAAGCCTTTAAGGCAGGCAGTATTGCGCTGTCCATGACACATATGCCCGTTATTTCACTCAGCAGCGGTGACGCCGATGCACTTGGCCAGCAGCTTGGCAGTTCCTTTCAGACTTATGGCTTTGCGACTGTGGTCGATCATGGCCTTGATCCCGCTTTGGTCGCCAAAGCATGGGCACTGACCAAGGAGTTGTTCGAACAATCCGAATCGCAAAAGATGAAGGGTTTTGACACAAAGCTTGCGGGTCAGCGCGGATATACGCCTTTCAAGACAGAGATTGCCAAGGGTGCGGACTTTCATGACTTGAAGGAATTCTGGCATGTCGGCCGCGACGTGTCGCCCGACAGCCCTCTGGCTGGATCGATGCTTCCCAACATCTGGCCGGACGTTCCGGAATTCAAAGAGACGTTCCAGTTGCTCTTTGCCGAGATGGATAAGGTGGGCGCACGCATATTGTCGTCAATTGCCCGCTATCTCGATTTACCCGCCGATTGGTTCGATCCGGCGATCGAGGATGGGAACTCCATTCTGCGGCTGTTGCACTATCCTCCAATCGCTGGCGATGCGGAAGGCTGCATAAGGGCAGGCGCGCATGAGGACATAAACCTTATCACGCTGCTTCTGGGGGCAGAGGAGGCTGGTCTGCAGATATTACGTCCCGATGGTAGCTGGATGGACGTCTCGCCGCCTCAAGGAGGGCTTGCGGTCAACGTGGGGGACATGTTGCAGCGCCTGACGAACCATATGCTGCCGTCGACGACGCACCGCGTGGTGAACCCGACGGGGGAGCGATCACGGTTTAGCCGATATTCCATGCCCTTCTTCCTGCATTTGCGGTCGGATTTTCCGATTGCGACTTTGCCGCAATGTGTGAGTGCACA
>JANPKN010000321.1:0-3046 GCA_031426075.1 Sphingomonadaceae bacterium | reverse complement strand
GGCCAAGTTCCTCCGCGCGTTGCTGCACAGCCGAGGGCGTAAGCTTCTTGCCGCTATTGGCGGGGCGCGGTGGCTGCGTATAGACTGCGGCCACGTCATGCCCAGCCGCCACCAACGCATCGAGCGTCGGCACGGCAAATTCGGGTGTTCCCATGAAGGCAAGACGCATCGTCACTTTTCCTTTGTTCGAAAGCCCCCTAAGACCCGGCGCATGGCATCGCAAGAAATAGACGCATTGGCACAGGCATTGTCGAAATTGCCAGGGCTCGGTCCACGGTCGGCTCGTCGCGTGGTGTTGCACCTTATGAAAAAGCGCGAGAGCGTGTTACAACCGCTTTTGCGCGCGTTGGAGCATGTGGAACAAAGGCTGGTGGTATGCAGCACCTGCGGCAATATCGACACTGGCAACCCCTGCGGCATCTGCGTCGACCCGCGCCGCGACATCCGGTCGATTTGTGTGGTAGAGGATGTGTCCGACCTTTGGGCGCTTGACCGCTCGCGCTTGTTTCCCGGAAAATATCATGTTTTGGGCGGGCGCTTGTCCGCATTGGATGGCGTTCGACCTGAGGATTTGAATATTGACGGGCTGGTGAGCCGGATCGCGGTTGGCGGCATTGACGAAGTGGTTCTGGCCATGAACGCCACGCTTGAGGGGCAGACGACCGCGCATTATCTCGCCGAACGGCTTGAGCAATTCCCTATCCGCCTGACGCAATTGGCGCATGGCGTGCCGGTCGGCGGGGAGCTGGATTATCTCGACGACGGCACTTTAGCGCAAGCGTTGCGCGCGCGACGTCCTGTCGGTTGATTTATCCAAAGACCGTCCCTATCTGCGACCCATGGCTATTTTACCTATTCTTGAAGTGCCCGATCCGCGGCTGAAAACCATCTCGAAACCTGTCGAGAGCTTTGGCGATGATCTGAAGACGCTGGTCGATGACATGATTGAGACGATGTATGCGGCGCCCGGCATTGGTCTTGCGGCCATTCAAGTGGGTGTGCCGAAGCGGTTGTTAGTCATCGACTTGCAGGAAGAGGAAACCGAAGGCGAAGAGCCCGTCCGTAACCCGCGCGTTTTTGTGAATCCTGAAATCCTCGATCCGTCGGACGAGCATAGTCTGTATAATGAAGGCTGCCTGTCGGTGCCTGACCAATATGCCGAAGTCGAACGCCCCGCGCAAATCCGTGCGCGCTGGCAGGACCTTGACGGCAAAGTGCACGAAGAGACTATGACTGGCCTGATGGCCACATGCCTTCAGCATGAAATGGACCATCTTGAGGGCATATTGTTCATCGATCATCTGTCGCGTCTGAAGCGTCAGATGGTGTTGAAGAAAATCGAGAAGGCCCGGAAAATGGGCGGCGGGCATGTCCATGGCGAGCATTGCCGCCACTAATCCTTCATATTGAAACCCCGCACGCGGCGGGGTTCCTGACGCTTCCGATTATTTCGCGAACTGTGACGGGGCCTGGCTGACGGTGACGAATTTGCCAGCCTGAATTTCCTGCACCTCAAGCATCCGGTCCGTGAGTCCGTTCGCATTAAAGCGGAACGCGCCGTCAACGCCAATGAAGCCCTGCGGGTCGGTCAATTGCCCAACCGGAAACCTCGTACCGGGACGCCAATCACGGGCAACGCGCGCCACCAGCAATACCGAGTCATATCCAAGGCTTGAAAGACGCAACGGTGCCTTGCCAAAGCGAGCGCGATATTTCGTCGCATATTGCGTGTAGAGGGTGTCCGAGACACTCGCAAACATCGCGCCATACATCGGCGCGCTACCCGCGAGCGACCCATCGATATTCCACAAATCAGTGCCCAAAATTTTGGCAGTGCGCAGGCCGTTACGGCGCAACGCGGGGACCGTAGCAATCGCTGCCCGGCCGCTATCAGCGATCAACACGGCGTCAATATTGCCCATCTGCGCCAGTCGACGTGCAGCAGCGTCTGCTGAGGCTGCTGTGCCGTTCGATTCCTGAATTCCCACTAAAGTGCCGCCAGCGGCGCGCACGGCTGCAGTCAGATTCGATTGTGCGCGTTGTCCGTAGACATTCGACGACACCACGCCTGCAAAGCGGTTCATGCCTTGCGACTTGGCGTAGCGCACCACGCGTTCAATCGACTGGTTCGGTAAATGACCAAGCAAAAATACATTCTGTCCGGCAACGCCAACATCGTTGGAGAAGCTAATGATCGGGACACCCGCTGGACGCGCCAGTGCCGCCACTTCAACCACATGGTCACCGCGCAATGGGCCCAAGATAACCTTGTTGCCATCTTCAATCGCGCGCTTCGTGGCGGCGGCAACACCAAGACCGGTGTCATAGGTGATCATGCGGATGTTGGTCGCTTTGGTATCGGCAAGCGCCAATGCCGTTGCGTTCGCAATCGACTGTCCCACATCGGCGTCGGGGCCAGTCACCGGCAGGAGCAAGGCGACACGGTGCATCCCGTCCATGGGGTCGGCGGTGACGACAGGCGGGGGGCCTTTGCCGCGCGGAATTGTGCTGCATGCGGACAGCAGGATGACGGTTGCCAATATCAGCAGCTTTTTGATTTGGCCTGCTAAAGCTTGCGGCTGCGCGCGCGTTGCGGCAATGGTTGCGCTCATTTTGGGTTCCTTGGGAAGAAGCTACGTATTCCGATGACTTTCGAATCAGGCTTATATGTCGTTGCGACCCCCATCGGCAACCTTGCAGATATGTCACAACGGGCAATCGACCTTTTGAAAGCCGCAGAAATCGTCGCGGTTGAGGACAGCCGTGTCACGGGCAAATTGCTGCATCATCTTGGCATCAAAAAGAAAATGCGCCGCTATAACGACCATAGCGGTGAGGTTGAGCGCGAGTCCCTGGTTGCCGCCGCGCGGGCGGGCGTGGTCGCCTTAGTGTCGGACGCTGGAACGCCATTGATCTCCGACCCCGGATATAAGCTTGTGCGCTCTGCGCGAGAGGCTGGCGTGCCGGTGTTCACTATTCCCGGGGCAAGTGCCGTGACCGCTGCGCTGTCCATCTGTGGCCTTCCTACCGACCGGTTTTTGTTTGC
>JANPKN010000320.1:0-4423 GCA_031426075.1 Sphingomonadaceae bacterium | reverse complement strand
TGGCCAGTCGTCGCGCGGAGGGCCTTGGACCTCACCCGTATCGACGCGCTGGCCGGACGGTACAGCATGGACAGCTCGACACCGCTGACAGCCGACAGCTGGACTTCGGCCTATTGGAGCACGCAGTGCGCTTTATCTGCGCTTGATGCCGTGCTTGCTGGGGACAAGGTAGCGGTTGGCCTATGCCGCCCGCCTGGACACCATGCAGGCGCGGATTATCTCGGGGGCTATTGCTTCATCAATCAGGCAGCAGTGGCTGCGCAGGCGGCCCGCGATGCGGGAATCAAGCGCGTTGCGATCCTCGACATTGACTATCACCACGGCAACGGGACGCAGGATATTTTCTGGGATCGCGGCGACGTCTTTTACGCCTCTGTGCATGCGGATCCGGCGACGGACTTTCCCTTTTATTGGGGTCATGCCGACGAGACAGGCGAGGGCGAAGGGGAAGGGACAACGCTTAACCTGCCCTTGCCGCACGGCACGACACTTGCCACTTTTCGCGCCGCTCAAGCCAACGCGCTGGAGGCTATCGCGCGCTTTGATCCCGGACTGTTAATCGTCAGCTTTGGGGCAGATACTTTCGCTGGTGATCCCATAGCGAACTTCGCGCTGCAGACATCCGATTATGCTGTGCTGGCTAGCGATATTGCGGCCGCCGGATTGCCAACGGTTGTTTTGACTGAGGGCGGGTACGCCGTCGATAAGCTGGGCGAAAATCTGGCGAGCTTCCTGAGCGGGTTTTGAAACTAATGATCGTGTCTCGACTCGAATAAAAAAAAGCCCCGGATTTCCCGGGGCTTTTTCCTATTCACAACAGAATGGCTTTAAATTTTCCAATTACAGCTTGCTGACCAGTTCCGGCACAACCGTAAACAGATCGCCGACGAGACCGATATCCGCGACCTGGAATATCGGCGCGTCTTCGTCCTTGTTGATGGCGACGATGATTTTGGAATCCTTCATGCCGGCCAAATGCTGGATCGCGCCGGAGATACCGACCGCGATATATACTTCTGGAGCGACGATCTTGCCGGTTTGACCGACCTGATAATCATTAGGCACGAAGCCTGCATCCACCGCGGCGCGGCTTGCGCCAACGCCGGCGCCAAGCTTGTCGGCCAATGGCAATATCGTTGCCGCAAAGGTGTCAGCGTCCTTCAAAGCGCGACCGCCAGATACGATGATCTTGGCAGAAGTAAGCTCAGGGCGTTCCTGCTTCGCAATCTCTGACGAGACGAAGGTTGATGTGCCCGCATCGCTGCCGCCTGCGACAGCTTCGATTGCAGCCGAGCCACCATTTGCGTCCGCCTTGGCAAAGGCCGTACCGCGCACGGTGATGACCTTCTTGGCATCGGAAGATTGCACGGTGGCGATCGCGTTACCGGCATAGATTGGCCGCGTGAACGTATCCGAGCTTTCAACCGACAGGATGTCCGATATCTGCATCACATCAAGCAACGCGGCTACGCGTGGTGCGATATTCTTGCCGTTCGACGTTGCAGGAGCCAAAAACGCGTCATGCGTAGCCATTAGTGACGCCACCAATGGCGCGACATTCTCGGCCAGTTGCTGCGCATAAACTGCGTCGTCGGCAACATGCACCGTGCTGACGCCAGCGACCTTGGCAGCCTGTTCGGCAACTGCGCCGCAGTCTGATCCAACGACGAGGATGTGCACTTCGCCCAATTGCGAGGCAGCGGTGACGACAGCTAAGGTGGCATCCTTCAACGTTGCATTGTCATGTTCGGCATAAACGAGGGTCTTCATGCAGCCACTCCCATTTCCTTGAGCTTTGCAACCAATGCATCGACATCGGCAACCTTGATACCAGCGCTGCGCACCGGTGGCTCGGTAACCTTCAACGTCTTGAGGCGCGGTGTGACATCAACACCATAATCGGCAGGTGTTTTCTGCGCGAGTGGCTTTGACTTTGCCTTCATGATGTTCGGCAAAGATGCATAACGTGGCTCATTCAAACGCAGGTCGGTGGTGATGATTGCTGGCATCTTCAGCGACAATGTCTGCAAACCGCCATCGACTTCGCGGGCCACATGCACTTCGTCGCCGACAACATTTACGGTGTTGGCAAAGGTACCTTGCGGACGGCCCGTCAACGCAGCGAGCATCTGGCCGGTCTGGTTGGAATCATCATCAATCGCCTGCTTGCCAAGAATGACAAGACCAGGCTGTTCTTCTTCCACAATCTTCGCCAGAATTTTGGCAACCGCCAGCGGCTCGACATCTTCAGCAACGACGAGGATCGCGCGATCAGCGCCCATGGCAAGTGCAGTGCGCAGTGTTTCCTGCGCCTTGTCCGGTCCAATCGAAACCGCGATGACTTCAGTCGCCGCACCCTTTTCGCGCAAGCGTAGGGCTTCTTCGATCGCGATTTCGTCAAAAGGGTTCATGCTCATTTTGACGTTCGCCAAATCGACGCCCGAACCATCGGGCTTTACCCGCGGTTTTACGTTATAATCGATGACCCGCTTAACGGGGACGATGATCTTCATGTGCTCATCCTTCCATACCGACTCAATGGGGCAGGTGAATACCTACCCGACCCGATGCGCCTATGCTTGACGTTTACGTGAACGTCAAGTGCCTGATCCACGTGCTTTGCCAAGCTTTTTGGCATTTTGCCAGTCCCCGAGTGTTGGAGGGACCGACAGACGCAAATCTTACGCTGCCTTGCGCACTTCTGCGACGATCTTCTCCGCTGCATCGCCCAAATCATTAGCCGACACGATGGGCAGGCCGCTGTTGGCGAGGATATCCTTGCCCTGCTGCACATTGGTGCCTTCAAGCCGAACAACGAGAGGAACCGACAGGTTCACTTCCTTTGCAGCCGCAACGATACCATCGGCAATGATGTCGCATTTCATGATGCCGCCGAAGATGTTGACAAGGATACCCTTAACCGCAGGGTCCTTCAGGATGATCTTGAAGGCAGCGGTCACCTTTTCCTTCGATGCGCCACCGCCGACGTCCAGGAAGTTGGCCGGAAATTCGCCGTTCAGCTTGATGATGTCCATCGTCGCCATCGCAAGGCCAGCGCCGTTGACCATGCAGCCGATGTTGCCATCCAGTTTGATGTACGCAAGGTCATATTCCGACGCTTCGACTTCGGCAGGATCTTCTTCGGTCAGGTCGCGCAATTCGGCGAGGTCCTTGTGACGGAACATCGCGTTGCCGTCGAAGCTGACCTTGGCATCAAGCACCAACAGCTCGTCGCCATTCTTGCCTTCGCATACGGCAAGCGGATTGATTTCAATCTGCTCGGCATCGGTGCCGATGAAAGCACTGTAGAGACCGGCAAGCACTGTCTGTGCCTGCTTCGCCAGGTCACCCGAAAGGCCAAGCGCCTTTGCAACGCTGCGGCCATGGTGTGGTTGAAGGCCAGTGGCTGGATCGATGACGATTGTATGGATCTTCTCGGGGCTGTCGTGCGCGACGTCTTCGATGTTCATGCCGCCTTCGGTCGAAGCAACAACCGCAATCCGGCTGGTCGCGCGGTCGACGAGCAACGCGAGGTAGAATTCCTGCTTAATGTCGGCGCCGTCGGTGATGTACAGCCGGTTGACCTGCTTGCCTTCCGGGCCAGTCTGGATGGTCACCAGCGTATTGCCCAGCATGTCCTTGGCATGGGCCTCAACCTCATCCAGATTGAACGCAAGACGAACGCCGCCCTTTGCATCAGGTCCCAATTCCTTGAACTTGCCTTTTCCGCGTCCGCCAGCATGAATCTGCGATTTCACGACATAAAGAGGACCAGGCAATTGCTTTGCAGCGGCAACCGCTTCTTCAACGCTTAACGCTGCAATACCAGCGGGCACAGCCACACCGAATTTTGCGAGCAGTTCTTTGGCCTGATATTCATGGATATTCATGGGAAATTACGTCCTCGGAAAATGGAGAGTTTCGCGGGTTGCTTAAGCACAGACGCGCAATGAATGGAAGGGCTCGCGCCATGTTTTTTGGTTCACGCAGAGGCGCAGAGGGCGCAGATAAATTTATGACAATCTCTGCGTCCTCTGCGCCTCTGCGTGCAAAATTTACATGAGCAAATTGAGAGAAGTCAGCTCGGCACGGAGCTTTGCTGCATCGGTAAAATGGTGCGCGGCAAAGCCGTTGTTTTGGGCGCTCACTACATTGTCGAGATTATCATCGATGAAGATTGCTGCACCCGGATTCAACCCGAAGCGATCCAACGCAAGCGCATAGATTGCGGGGTCCGGCTTGATCAATTTCTCTACGCCGGACACAAGGATATCGCCGAAGTGATCGAAAATCGGTTGAGCCGGGCGGAACCTGTCCCAAAATTCGGCGCCGAAATTGGTGATCACGAACAAGGGAATGTCATTGTCGGACAGTTCGCGGACAATGTCATGGGTGCCGGGAACAGGGCCGGGAATGGTCTCGG
>JANPKN010000319.1:0-4493 GCA_031426075.1 Sphingomonadaceae bacterium | reverse complement strand
CGATTTTTGCGGCACATCCTGCCTGCGCTGGGGAATTGTGTTGCTGGGCACTCAAGTCACCGCGATGCAGATTGGCGGACTTGGCGTGCTGGCATTTTTGGGGCTGATTGGCATCATGTCGCTAGTTATTGGGGCCGGATTGTTGGGTGCCCGACTCGGGGGTCAAAGCCGATATGCGGGTTGGCTCGCTGGCGGCGCAACCGCCATTTGTGGCGCTTCTGCTGCGCTGGCGATTTATGCCGTTATCGGACGCGAGCGGCTGAATCAATCGCAATTCACCCTCATCCTGGTGGGCGTGGCCTTGGCAAGTGCAATCGCCATGTCCTTCTATCCCCTGATCGCCGCGCAACTGGATTTCACCGACAGGCAAGCGGGTTTCCTCATGGGTGCAGCGGTACATGACGTCGCGCAGTCACTCGGCGGAGGCTATAGCTTCTCGCAATCGGCTGGCGAGACAGCCACCATCGTCAAGCTGTCTCGCGTCGCCTTGCTCGCGCCAGCCGTGGCCCTTGTCGGACTTGCCATCGGGTCCACCGATGGACGTTCCAAAAGCCTCGCTTCCAAACTGAAGTTGCCTTGGTTTATCGTCGCTTTCTTTGCCGCCGTTGCGGTTAACTCGATCATTGATGCACCAGACTGGGTCGCGGAATATGGCCTCATTGCATCCAAGGCGATGCTGTTATTCGCGGTTACCGCCACTGCAATGCGGTCGCGCCTTGACCTGCTCCTCACGCAAGGGTGGAGAGCGCTGTTGCCAGTGATGCTTGCCACCTTCACTGCCTTTGTCACTGCTGCCGCTTTTGCATGGGCATTTCTATGACCCAGCCAGTTTACGACCTCGCGGTAATTGGCGGCGGCATTAACGGCGCTGGCATCGCACGTGATGCCGCTGGCAGGGGCGCGAAGGTTATCCTGCTTGAACGCGGCGATCTGGCGCGGGGCACATCATCCGCGTCCACGAAACTGATTCATGGCGGGCTGCGCTATCTTGAACATTATGAATTCGCATTGGTGCGCGAATCTCTTATTGAACGCGAGCGGCTATGGGCCATTGCGCCTCACATCATCTGGCCACTCCGGTTCATTCTGCCGCATCAAAAAGGCATTCGACCCGCGTGGCTCGTGCGTCTTGGACTATTTTTGTATGACCATATTGGGGGCCGGAAGCTGCTGCCCGCAACGCGCACCGTTAATTTGAAAGCGGAACCAGCCGGCAAACCACTTCGTCCAGAGTTTGTGAAGGCCTTTGAATATTCGGATTGCTGGGTCGACGACGCGCGACTGGTCATTCTCAACGCCATGGATGCCGCAGAGCATGGTGCCGAAATTCGAACGCAGTCTGAAGTCACGCATCTCGAACGGCGCGACGGGCTATGGCATATTGAAATTGCCGGGCAGGCACCTGTCTTGGCGCGCGCGGTCGCCAATGCAGCTGGGCCAGCAGTGTTGGATTTGCTTGCGCGGACCACAGGCCATGGTCGCAAATCAGGTGGTACGATCCGGTTGGTCAGAGGGTCGCATATCGTCGTCCGCAAGATGTTCGACACGCCGCAGGCGTATTTTTGCCAAAACCCCGACGGTCGCATATTCTTTGCAATTCCCTACGAGGATGACTTCACACTCATTGGCACTACAGACGCCGATCATAAGGGTTCGCTTGACGACATCCACGCCACGGCGGAGGAGATCACTTATATCTGTGAGTCCGCAGGCGCCTATTTCAAGCAACCGATCACGGCTGCGGATGTTTTATACAGCTTCGCAGGTGTCCGGCCTTTGGTTGACGATGGCTCTGGCAAGCCCGAAACGGCGTCGCGCGGATATCATTTCGAATTGGACGTCGATGCAAACGGAGGCGCGCCGATCCTATCGGTATTTGGCGGCAAAATCACGACGTATCGGCATCTGGCCGAGAGTGCGATCGAAAAGCTTGCAGCGCATCTACCATTGTTGAAAGGCGATAGCTGGACATTGCGCGATCCACTGCCGGGCGGTGATTTCCCGGTCGATGGTGCAGATAGCCTCGCCATAGATATTCGACGCGACCATCCGTATTTGCCCCATGCACTCGTTCATCGATGGGTGCGCAGCTATGGCACCAAAATCCGTTCGCTACTTTCGGGCGCGCGCACGCTTGCGGAGTTAGGTCCAGATTTTGGACATGGCCTTTATGCGGCTGAAGTGGATTATTTGATCGACCACGAATGGGCGCAGTCCGCCGGAGATATCTTGTGGCGGCGCACCAAGCTTGGCTTGCGCTTCACCGCTGAAGAGACAAATACCCTTGGAAATTACGTAGCAGAGCGCCGACGTTATACAGGCTTAGACCGCTCATCAACCTAATTTTTGTGACTTTCGGAAACTTGCTTCACTTACACTCTGGTCATTGACGGAAATTAAGAGGCGATGCATGACAGTGGCATGGGAGAACATAATAGCATTGATCATGGTCCGGACGGCGACACTGGCCTGTCCCCCGACATGCTGGAAGTGGTTAAATTCGTGCCGCCACCCGCGCTGGCACCGTTTGTCACGCAAATCTATTTCTTCCGATGTGATCAGGAACACGTCCGTGACTTTCAACCTGCGGCACCAGGACATTTGATCTTTCTGCTCAAAGGGAGCGGAATGTTGAAGTTTCAGGATGGCCATGTCGACGCCGTAACCAAAGCGTCCGTGATCGGTCCCGGATTGGCATCGGTGGAACTCCATATCGATGGCCCGTTGCATGATCTCGGCTTTGCGCTCTCGCCACTTGGCTTTGTGGCCCTGACGGGTAGGGCGGCGAACGATTATGTTGATAGGGCGGTGCCGGCATCGACATTATTCGGGCTGGAGATCGACATATTGACGGAACGGTTCATAACCGGCCATGCGGATGGAACAATGCGGCTGGCCGAGATGGTCGACGAAGTGGCCAAATTCTTGCTGTCGCGGTTGAACGCGGTGCCGCCCAGCCACGTCCACCTCGTTCAGACGGTCATTGGCTGGTTGTCCAGCGATTTCGACCCTGATGTCGAACTGCTATATGCTCAGCTGGACATGTCGCGCAGCACTACCGTGCGTTTGATAACCAAATATTTCGGCTCGGCGCCCAAACAGTTGATGCGCAAATATCGTGCTCTGCGCGCTGCAACGATCATGGTCGATCCACGCGCGCCCGAACAAATGCGAGCGCAAGTAGAATCTATATTTTACGACCAGCCCCACATGATCCGCGAGATCCGCCAATTCGCCGGACGTACACCAGGCGCGCTTGACAGCAACGACGCAAAGCTGATGCGACTGTGGCTAAACAGGGATAACTTCCGCGACATCGACTCCTTTCTGGCTTGATTTAAGCGGGCAAAGGGACCATCTGTAGCTAATCGGAGCAAATTTATCTGATTAGGTTTGAATGATGCGTTTGTCGAACATGGCCGATTATGCAGTGGTAATTATGAGAGCGGCTTCGCGCCATTGTGGCTCTGCGCGCGTATCGGCAACCGACCTTGCGGCAGAAACTGGCCTAGCCCTTCCGACTACACAAAAGCTCGTGAGCATTCTTACGAAGGCCGGCCTGCTGCGATCGGCGCGTGGCACGGGTGGGGGAATTACGCTAGCGCGTCCTGCCGCAGCCATCAGCATCGCCGATATCATTGAGGCGGTAGAAGGCCCGATCGCCTTAACCGCATGCTGTGATTCACATAGGCAGGCGTTGGGACAGCATTGCGTGAAGGAGGGCAGCTGCAACGTTCAGGCGCACTGGCCAGCCGTCAATGGCGCAGTGCGCGGCGCACTGGCACAAATCAATTTGGCGGGATTAACGCGATGAGCGATGAATTAGACATCAAAGATAAGGCCGCTTGGGACGCCGCTGATAAGGTTGCCGATTACGAGCATGGCTGGTCATCGGACATTGAAACCGACTTTGCGCCAAAGGGACTGACGGAAGACACCGTTCGCTTTATCTCGGCCAAGAAAAACGAACCTGAATGGATGCTCGAATGGCGGCTGAAGGCGTTTGCCATGTGGAAAACGATGACGCCGCCCGATTGGGCCAAGCTGAACGTTCCACCGATCGATTATCAGGACGCATATTATTACGCCGAACCAAAGGCCAAGCCAAAGCTTGGTTCGCTGGACGAGGTTGATCCCGAAATCCTGCGCATATACGAAAAGCTTGGCATCCCGATTGCCGAGCAGGAAGTGCTTGCAGGCGTCGAAGGCGCGCGCCGCGTTGCTGTTGACGCGGTATTCGACAGCGTTTCTGTTGCGACCACCTTCCGCGCCGAGCTTGAACGCGCGGGCGTGATTTTTCGCAGCATCTCCGAAGCGATCAAGGAATATCCGGAATTGGTGAGGAAATGGCTCGGCAAGATTGTGCCGATGCACGACAATTATTTCGCCACGCTTAACTGCGCTGTCTTTTCCGACGGGACGTTCGTCTACATCCCCGAAGGCGTGCGCTGCCCGATGGAGCTCAGCACCTATTTCCGCATCAATGCGGAGAA
>JANPKN010000318.1:0-3787 GCA_031426075.1 Sphingomonadaceae bacterium | reverse complement strand
TGGGCCTTAATCACCCCATGGGGCCGCTGACTTTGGCGGACTTTATCGGGCTTGATACCTGCCTTGAAATCACCAATGTGCTGTTTCAATCGACGGGCGATCCGAAGTTTCGTCCAGCACCCTTGCTGCAAAAATATGTCGAGGCCGGATGGTATGGCCGCAAGGTAAAGCGCGGCTTTTACGACTATTCAGGTGACGTGCCGGTACCGACGCGCTGAGGCTTATCTGCTGCGCGCCGCAATAAAGGCTTGGCCGAGATCAGCGATCAGGTCGTCGGTATCTTCCAAGCCTATTTGGAGCCGGATCAACGTGCCTTCCCTGTCCCAGGACACCACCGAACGGTATTTTTCGGGGTGAACAGGCAAAGCAAGGCTTTCAAAGCCGCCCCAGCTATAGCCAATGCCGAACAATTCCAGCGCATCAACGAAGGCAGCGGCGGTTGCGGCGTCACCTTTATGGATGAACGAGAATAAGCCGGACGATCCAGTGAAGTCGCGCTTCCAAATCTCGTGGCCTGGGCAGTCAAGCAAGGCGGGGTGGAACACGCTCGCTACGTCTGGCTGGATCTGCAACCACCTGGCAATGTGGAGCGCGGAGGCCTCATGTGCCTTCATCCGCACGGACAAGGTTCGCAGGCCACGGCTGGCGAGGTACGCATCGTCAGGCGATACGGTCTGGCCAAGCTGCTGCGCGGTTTGGCGCAATTGCGTCCAATATTTATCATGTGTGGTGACGCTGCCCATCATGACGTCACTATGGCCGACAATATATTTGGTGCACGATAAGATCGCCATGTCGACGCCCTTATCGAGTGCGGTATGGAAATAGGGCGTTGCCCATGTGTTATCGAGGAGCGTTACCACGTTTCGTTTTTTGGCGGCTGCGCAAACAGCGGGAATGTCCTGTACCTCGAATGTCAGGCTTCCTGGCGATTCTAACAATATCGCCTTGGTGCGATCGCAGAAAAGCGCATCAATATCGGCGACAAGCGGGTCAAAATAGCGTGTTTCGATCCCGAATCGCTTCAGAAAACCTTCGGCGAAGGATCGGCTTGGATCATAGGCGTTGTCGGTCATCAACAGGACGTCACCGCTCTTCAAAACCGACAACAGCGCGCAGGCAATAGCGGCTACACCTGATGGATATAGCATGGTGCCGTGCGCGCCGGGTTCCATTTCAGTGAGGGCTTCGGCCAACGACCATTGCGTTGGCGAACCACGGCGGCCGTAGAAAAAGCGGCCGTCTTGATTGCCAGCCTTGCCTGCCTCCAATGCTGCCACATTTTCATATAAATGTGTACTGGCGCGCCAAACCGGAACGTTGACGACGGGTCCCGTTAACGAACTGCTTCGCCCTGCAGTGACTGTTTTGGTGGCTGGTTTTTGAGGCTTGTCAGAACTCAAGCCGCACCCAGCGCCTTGGGGGTGTCTTTATCGAGGCCCCATTCCGACCAGCTACCGTCATAAAGCGAAACATCGGTTTTACCCGTCATCCGCGCACCGAACAACACGACCGCAGCGGTCATGCCTGAACCGCAGGTGGTGATCATGGGCTTATTGAGGTCAACGCCAGCATTGGCAAATGCCTGAGTTAGCTCATCACCGCGTTTCCATGTGCCGTCGGCGTTGAACAATTGGCCGAAAGGCAGATTGCGGCTGCCGGGAATATGTCCCGACGCCATTTCGGGCCGTGGCTCGGCTTCTTCACCAGTAAAGCGGCCAGCGCCACGTGCATCGACGACAGTTGCGTCCTTGCTGTGCAAATTGGCCAGCATGTCCGCCTTGTTGCGAACGGCCTTGTCGTCTTTCCAGACGGTGAAGTGGCGGTGGCGCAAGGCTGGCTTGCCGGTTTCGAGCGGGCGGCCTTCAGCTTTCCACTTAGCAATGCCGCCATCGAGGATGGCAACATCATGCGCGCCAAAAAGCGTGAGCATCCACCATGCACGGGTGGCTGATTTAAACGGGCTGTCGTCATAAACGACGATACGGCTGCCATCGCCAAGCCCGAGTGATTGCATACGGCTCGCGAACTTTTCGGGCGGCGGCAAAGTGTTGGGAAGGCTGCTGTTGGCGTCTGCAAGCTCTTCCAGATCCATGAACACCGCAGATGGAATATGCCCGCCTTCATATTCGGCCTGCGCATTGCGGCCGGCGTCTGGCATAAAATATGTGGCGTCAACAACGCGCAGGTCGGACGCGCCGATTTCTTTAGCCAACCATTCGGTGCTTACTAACAATTCCATGATTTTCGTCCTTGCCCGCATTTATGATTCTTGTGCGATGCAAGATAAGCAGCTTTTTCAAACTATCCAAGTGTTTCGAGAAATTGCTGCGCCTGGGCTCTCAGCGCAACTTTATCGGCGTCAGCCATCCTTTCCCAATTTTTATATGGCATCGCCATGCGCGGGTTTTTCCGCAGTTTTCCTTCGTTTCGAGCAATGAATTCCCAATATAACGCGTTGAAAGGACACGCCTTTGGCCCGACACGCTGCTTGACGTCATAACGGCAATTTGTGCAATAATTGGACATGCGGTTAATATATGCGCCGCTTGCCGCATAAGGTTTTGACGCCAACATGCCGCCATCGGCGAACTGGCTCATGCCAAGGCTGTTGGGCAATTCGACCCATTCATAGGCATCGGCATAGACTGCGAGATACCATTCATGGACCTCCTTGGGGTTCAGCCCCGCCAGTAAAGCGAAGTTGCCCGTGATCATCAACCGCTGGATATGATGCGCGTAGCTATGCTCAATCGTCTGGCCAATGGCTTGCGATAGGCAAAGCATGTCGGTTTTACCGGTCCAGTAAAATTCGGGAAGTGGCCGTGTCGCGTCAAGCGCATTGCTGTCGACATATTCCGGGCCAGCATACCAATAAATCCCGCGCACATATTCGCGCCAGCCAATAACCTGGCGAATAAAGCCCTCGGCAGCGTTAATCGGCACTTTGCCGACCTGATATTGCACCTCAACCGCGCGGCACAGTTCAAGCGGGTCAAGCAAGCCGGAATTGATGTAGGGCGAGAGGATTGAGTGCCACAAAAACGGCTCTCCGGTGAGCATCGCGTCCTGATAATCGCCGAAATTGGGCAAGGCGTGATCAAGGAAATGTTGTTGCTGCTTGAGCGCATCTGCGCGTGTCACTGCGAATCCGAATTTCGCCGTCTCACCGATATTTCGGGCGAAGCGGCCCTCGACCATATCGATGACGTCTTGCGTCACGGCATTAGGTGCAAAATGCAAAGGCTTTGGCATGGCGAGGTCGCGCTTGGCTGGCTTGCGGTTCTCGGCGTCGAAATTCCATTGACCACCTTCGGGCGCATCACCGTTCATGAGGAGGCCTGATTTGCGGCGCATATCACGATAGAAAAACTCCATCCGCAATTGCTTCCGGTCCTTGGCCCAGCTTTCAAACTCGGTACGGGTGGACAAGAACCGGTCATCGGGAAGAATTTCAACGGGGATATCAAACCGGTCGGGCCAACTGTCCAGCATTGCCTTCACCCGCCATTCGCCAGCTTCGGTGACGCGCAGTGCGGAGACTCTGTGCCGTTCGATTGCGCGAGCAACTTCGCCCGTTAAGTTACCGCTGTTCTCTGTGTCGGTCAGCTTCACATAATCAACAACCCAACCTGCGTTGCGCAGATCCTCCGCATGGTGCCGCATAGCGGACAGAATATATGCCATTTTGGATTTGTGGTGCGGCACATATTCGGTTTCTTCATCAACCTCGGCCATCAGGATGATGCAGGCTTCTTTGTCCTGCCCAGTCATTGAGGATAGCTGG
>JANPKN010000317.1:0-1800 GCA_031426075.1 Sphingomonadaceae bacterium | reverse complement strand
TCCATGTTTATCCTCCATTTGTTTTTGTAATTATGTCGTTGGTGCCGGCTAAAGGAATCGGCCTCCGCGTTGCAAAACCTCCACCTGATAACCATCGGGATCGGCGATGAAAAAGAACCGCGCGATCAATTTGCCGCCGTTGCTGAAATCGACAAGCTTGCGCGGCATCAACCCCAGTTCAGTCAGGCGCGCATGAGTGGCGTCTACGTCTTCGACAATGACTTTGCCGCTTTAATGCCCGGCGAAGGGTGCGAAGTAGCGCAAGACAAACCCCTGTTTCGTGCGGCTTCCGCCAATGGCACCTGCCGGGTCATTTGCTTTTCGCCCGACCACGGCAAGACCCTGCCCGAAATGCCGGTAGACGACATCCGCACGGTGGTCGACAATTGGGCAACGCAGGAAGCAGAGCTTTCCGCGACCCACGCTTATGTCCAGATTTTCGAAAACAAGGGTGCGATGATGGGCTGTTCAAGCCCGCATCCGCACGGACAGATTTGGGCAACCGATTATGTCCCAGCCGAGCCTGCTCGCGAGGATGAGACACAGGCAACATATTTCACGCAACACCAATCAGCGATGTTGCTAACTTATGCCGACGAAGAGGCTCAAGACGGCGCGCGCACGGTTTCAAGCAACGATCATTGGATTGCAGTCGTGCCATATTGGGCAAGCTGGCCGTATGAAATCCTGCTGCTGCCCCGCTTTGCCGTTCAGCGCTTGAAAGCGCTTACATCGGAACAACGCGACGGTCTTGCCCATATTCTGAAGGCCATCACCACGGCTTACGACAATCTGTTCCAGACCAGCTTTCCTTATTCGATGGGCTGGCACGGCGCGCCAAGCGCGACGCCCGACGCGCCGCATTGGCAATTGCATGCGCATTTCTATCCGCCCTTGTTGCGATCGGCGAGCGTTCGCAAGTTCATGGTCGGATATGAAATGCTCGCCGAAGCGCAGCGCGACCTGACGCCCGAGACAGCTGCCGAACATTTGCGGGCCACAAGCAAAATCCATTACCGGAGCAAGCCATGAACCCGCAAGATCAGGCGCTGTATGATCGCGTGACCGCAAGCTTTACTGCGCGATTTGGCCATGCCCCCGATTTGGTCGTGCGTGCGCCCGGCCGGGTCAACCTGATCGGCGAGCATACCGACTATAATGACGGGTTCGTACTGCCCTGCGCGATTGGACCGGCCACTATGGTTGCGGTCAGTAAGCGCGATGATGACATCATTGAGGTAGTCGCAGCCGACTTCGAAAACGCAGGCGACGCGTTCACCCTGCAACCACCCCTAGAACGCAATACAGAGCAACCCTGGGCCGATTATGTCCGGGGGACGTTGTCAGCCCTCCAAAACGAAGGGTATGCCCTCAGCGGCGCTCAAATCGCCATTGCGGGCAATCTCCCAAAGGGCGCGGGGCTATCGTCTTCGGCCTCGCTTGAGGTTGCGGTGGGCAAGGCCATGCTGGCGCTGACAGGCACAGACATCGACAACACCCGCCTCGCGCAAATCGCGCAAGCGGCGGAGTGCGATTTTGTCGGCACCAAATGTGGGATCATGGACCAGCTCATTTCCGCGCAAGGCAAGGCCGGTCATGCGCTTTTAATCGATTGCCGCAGCTTGGAACTCACTGACGCGCCTATCCCAGATGACGTTGCGATCATGATCGTGCATTCGGGCGTCACACGCGGATTGGTCGACGGGCATTATAACGAACGGCGGCGGCAATGTGAGGCTGCGGCTACGGCCATGGGCGTGCCAGCGTTGCGCGACGCGGATTTGGACATGCTCGCTGCAG
>JANPKN010000316.1:0-3051 GCA_031426075.1 Sphingomonadaceae bacterium | reverse complement strand
TTCAACCCGCAAGATTTTGCTGTGAGCCAGGTTTTCTACCCGTCAAAAGACGGCACGAAAATCCCGATGTTTATCGTCCACAAAAAGGACCTCGACCTGTCCCAAGGCGCGCCAACTTTGCTATATTCCTATGGCGGGTTCAACATTTCGCAGACGCCGATCTATTCGGCAACGCGCATGGCATGGTTGCAATCTGGCGGTGTGTTTGCACTCGCGAACATTCGAGGCGGCGGCGAATATGGGAAGCCATGGCATGATGCGGGCCGCCTTATGAACAAGCAAAACGTCTTCGACGATTTTGCTGCAGCCGCGGAATATCTGATTGCCAATGGCATTTCGGCCAAGGGCAAAATCGCAATCGAAGGCCGCTCCAACGGTGGGCTTTTGGTTGGCGCATCATTGAACCAGCGCCCTGACCTGTTTGCGGCGGGACATGCTGCCGTCGGCGTTATGGACATGGTCCGCTTTGATCGGTTCACTGCTGGCCGTTACTGGGTCGACGATTACGGCTATCCAGGCAAGGAAGCCGATTTCAAGATGCAGATGACCTATTCGCCCTATCACAACATCAAATCAGGTGTCGATTATCCTGCAATTATCGTGTCGACCGCTGACACAGACGATCGCGTGGTGCCGGGTCATAGCTTCAAATACATCTCCGCCCTTCAGGCAGCAGACACCGGGAGCAAACCAAAAATCATTCGTATTGAAAGCCGTGCCGGTCATGGATCCGGCAAGCCGACCGATAAGGTCATTGACGAATATTCCGACATTTACGCGTTTCTTGCGAAATGGACGGGGCTTACTCTAACAGAATAATTGTTCATAAAAATGTCGATTTAGATGAACGGATGCTGACAAGTCAATTCAGCATCCGGTCAAACCGAATCGGCTAATTCATCTTCATCGGCCAGAAATGACTGCGACCGACAAGGAGACTGAAGATGAAATTTATGACCAAAAGCTTGCTTGGAGCCGGAGCTGCTGCTGCAGCTTTGGTTAGCGTCGCCGCCCCCGCCCAAGCGCGTGATCGTTACGACCGCGACCGCGACGGGATAAGTGCTGGCGAGATTATTGCAGGGGCCGTTGTGCTCGGTGGGCTTGCTGCCGTGCTTTCCGCTGGCAATAATGACCGTTATTATGATGGCGGCAATTATAATTATAATCGGGCCGGCTATCCCAATGCATATCGCGGCGGAAACAGCCGTAATGCCGTAAACCAATGCGTTGCCAATGTTGAACGCTGGGCGAATGGCTACAGCCGTTCAGATGTCACGCAAATCCGGGACATTCAGCGTACACGTTACGGCTATCGCGTGAAGGGTAACGTGGTCGTTCAAGATGGTGGCCGTGGCTACAATGATTACGGCAATGACCCCAATAATCGCTATGACCGCAATGCGTACGGGCGCGGTTATGACAAGGGACGGTTCGTATGCACCGTTGAACAGGGCCGCGTCGTGGATATCGATTATAAGGGCCTAGACCAGTGGCGCTGAGAGTTTAAAAGTTAATGGGGGCATAGAGGCTCAGTCTGGAAACAGGCTGAGCCTCTTGTCATTTTTGCTACAAATGATCAGCGGCAACGATAATTGCTGCGGTCAATTTCACGGCCCAATAATGCGCCGCCGGCGGCACCCAAGATTGCCCCGAGCGTCTTGTCGCCCCGGCCAGCAATTTCGTTGCCCGCAAGGCCACCGACTGCAGCACCAATAATCAGTCCCGTAGTTCCGTCATCACGCTTGCAGTAATAACGACCATCGTCGCCCCGCCACACCCGGGTATCAGCGTTAATTCTGCGCGCATCGCGGCGCCCTTCACGATAGCCGCGTTCGTAAGCCCGGCCTTTTTTGTCTTTATACCCCCATGCTTTGGCATGGCGGGGTGGATCAGCTAACACCGCAGAAGCGGGGACCACCAAGCTAGCGGCAGCCAAGGCCATAATTGCGCTTTTCATATTCTTGCTCCTAATTTGCAATTTGACCCTCCGGATCTCGACGCGCTTTCATGAACGGCAGTTGCACAAGCCTTGCGGGAACGGTGAGTCGTGTTTGACGGGCGGCAAATTGATGCAACACAAAATGTAGCGACCGCCTCTACTTGCCACGGCTCCGAAAACGCGCCACAGTCCGCCGATGGCAAATATCATCGCGTTCATTCTGGGTCTCATTGCCCTTGTTCTGGCTTTCATCGGGTTCATCCCGCTGCTTGGATGGCTAAACTGGCTAATCATCCTGATCGCTGGCGTGGGCGCAGTGTTCGGGTTTATCTCCGAGAAAAACGGCGGCCGGAATTTCTGTCTCGTGGTGATTGCGATTTGCGCTTTACGTCTCTGGATTGGCGGCGGGATTATCTGACCCCAGTTGAGGGCAGGCGCTACAAAACATGGTAGACAATAAAGAAACCGCGCAGCCCAGCGGCCTGCCTTACGCGATATCGGCCTATCTGATCTGGGGCTTCGTGCCCGTGTATTTCAAGCTGTTGAGCCATGTTCCGCCGATTGCCATCGTGGCGCAGCGGATTTTATGGTCGATACCGTTGCTTCTCGTCATCATGGCGTTTCGCAATCAGCTAGGCGAATACGCTGCCATTTTCCGGCACAAGGCGCATCTGCGTAACCTGCTTGCGTCGGCGACGCTTATCGCAGTCAACTGGCTGATTTACATTTGGGCCGTGTCTACAGATCACATATTGGCGGCGAGCCTTGGATATTATTTAAACCCGTTGGTGAACGTACTTCTGGGGCGCCTGTTTCTGGGCGAGCGCCTTCGTCCATTGCAGATGGTGGCCGTTGCGGTCGCAGCCGTCGGTGTTGCCATCCTCATTGGAGATGCACTCGATACGTTATGGGTGTCGGTATCTCTGGCTTTCAGTTTTGGCCTCTACGGGCTCATCCGCAAGATTACGCCCGTTGGCTCCGTGCCTGGGCTCGCGATTGAAACGACTTTGCTTGCGCCCTTATCGCTTGGCGCGGTGCTTTGGTATGCGCAGGCAGGCACTGGCGGCTTTGGTGATGACATGACGACCACAGGCCTATTAATCCTCGCCGGC
>JANPKN010000315.1:0-5296 GCA_031426075.1 Sphingomonadaceae bacterium | reverse complement strand
GATATTTGCAAGAATGAGTCCAGCTGCTCCGAATTGCATCCAACCAATGCCGATCTGAATTGCAATAGTGGATACTCCTTGGACAAGTTTGCTTCGGGCAAGCAATCGATATGAGCTGATGCGAACAAACCAAGTATAGATGGAAATAAGCGTCCCGGACAGCAACACGGTCAGCGCCGCCCACGGCATCAATGCTGCAGCTTCGACACCAAAAGCGGTCTTTAACATATAGTCAGGAACACTCAGCATCGTCGCTAGTACGAGCCCGCTGATAAAGATTGTAATCAAAAGCGCTAGCGCTCCTGCCCGCATCGCAGCCTGATCGTCGTTTTCAACTAAAATGGCATTGTGGAGGGCAAGTGTTGCTGCGGTGCTCAGGATGGTTGCAAAGGCCGAAAAAACGGCAAATACGCCGAATTCCTCAGGGGTATAAAGACGCATTACGATAGGGGCAGAAAGAAGAGGTAATAGCTGAACAAAAGCAGTCGTAGCCACAAAATGTCCGTGCTTGCGGCTGAATGATTTTACTATCCAGTTCGAAACAGAATCTCGCAACCCGCCAATACGATACCTCACCCTAATCCTGCCATAACCGACTGGTTTCTTTTTCCGTTGGATATGTGATTAAAACCGCTCGATGCTTTCCGTGAAAGACAAACATTGAACCGGCAGCTAATGCTGCCGCACCTGCTTCATTTACGGCGCTTTTGAAGTCATCAAGACATCGAGCACCGCCAGCGGCCACTACAGGAACCTGAACTGCAGCTGCTACCCGCTTTATCAAATCCAGATCATATCCAGCCATTTCGCCATCGCGGTCAATCGAGTTGACTATTATTTCACCAACCCCCCGCGCCTCCAATTCAACTGCCCATTCCACAGGTCCGAACGGTATTTTTTCATTTCCACCTGCGATATATACCCCTTCCTTACCCATCCAGTTTTTCTTCACGTCAATCGAACCTACGACGGTTGATCTACCAAATCGCTCGGATAGTTGTGGAACAAGACCCGGATTGGTGAAGGCCGCAGAATTGACGACAACTTTCTCGATACCAATACCTAAGACTTCGCGGACCATTTCTGAACTTTTGATACCGCCGCCATAGCTTAGCGGCATGAAACACTCCCCGGCTATCTCCTTCAGCCGCTCGAAATCGGGCTCACCGTCATTGCGGGCTGCCGCAATATCTAGAAATGCCAACTCGTCCACCTCTTTATCATTAAATATTTTTACCGCGTTTATAGGGTCTCCGATATAAGTTTCGTCTTTGAACCGTCGGGTTTTGTAAAGACCAGCACCTTTTAGAAGAAGCATCGGTATGATCCGCGGGCGCATCGGTCAGGCCAGTTTTGCAAAGTTTTGAAGAAGCTGCATCCCGTATCGGTGACTTTTTTCTGGATGGAATTGGACACAATGCAGATTATTGCTGCGTAGGCCACAATGATAAGGCAGGCCATATTGAGTGGTCATTGAAACAATTGAAAGGTCCGCGGCGCGCATGTAATAGGAATGCACGAAATAAAAGCGCGGGGGTCGATCAAAACCGGCCAGTAATGGCCCCTCGTCCTCATCTGTGACGTCACGCCAACCAATATTAGGCAAGTGCCATTTACCCTCAATATTATCCAGTTGAAACCGCACGGTTTCAGCATCAAACCACCCGAGACCCGGCAAGTTACCTTCCTCGCTGCCCTTTGTCATCAATTGCGCGCCAAGACAAATACCGAGTATCGGAATTTTATCATCTAGCGCTCGCTCGTGTAACAGGTCAACAAGCCCGGATTTTTGCAACTGCTCCATACCAGTGTCAAACGCACCGACGCCTGGTAGGATAAGTTTGTCGACCGACTTTATCTCTGAGGGGTCCGACGTAATGACGGATTGGCTGCCGATTTTACGCAACATGTTCTTAATCGAACCGAGATTGCCGATGCCGTAGTCGAGGATACCAATCATTATAAATTTGCCTTAGGAGTAACTTCATTTACGGTTCGTACGCTCATGGAACCGAGAAAAAACCAGAACGGCATCCAGGTAAAAAACGTGAACAAGGTTCCCAGAAAAATAATGGCCAGAAATAGTCGATAATAAAATCGCCCAAAGGACTGACGAAATTCACCGGTGACGCGACCGTCTTTCCATATAAAATAGACCGCAAGAGCGATCAACAAAGTCCCAATGATACCCATATGCGTCAGCAACGACAACAATATGCTGTGCATGTAATTTCCGGAAAAATATCCGGCACGCAACTCTGCATCAAACGCGCCCAAAAGAGGCGCCACTGCGAACTGGTCAGAAAATCCGGATAGCAAGGACAATCGGGATTGGACAGATGAAATTTCCAATACCCCGTCATTGATGGCTTCGAACCTAGTGTCAGTTAACAAATCGCCTAGAAAAAAAGCAATAACTAGCCAATATACTATAAATACAATAGTTATTGTTATAAAAACTCGTGCAATTTTTGTACTGGTATCAGTGATAGAAAGTAAAGCTACCGGAAAAATTACGAGCCAAAATGCAACAATACTGGTTGATTGCATCAGTGCAATTGCATACACTAAAAATGTGCATAATACAAGCAGTATATATCCTGGGATATTGCCTCCTCCATGTTCTTTTTTGGCGGCTGCTACAGTAAGCAATGCAACACATATCAGAATTATAGCGTTACTTGAAACCTGCTGATAAGACTCGGTTTCCACGCGATTTTCCAAATAGTTTAAAACAATAAACGCTATGGGCAGTAGGAAAAAGTATAGTGAAAAATTCACCAACCCTGAAAACCACTTTGTTGACCCAGAATTTATATTGGAACGAAGAGCATGGAGCGCAATTGCCGTCCCAACGCCAATAAAAAATGCAATGATAATTCCATATCGTGATAACAAGACTGAAAATAGCTCGCCATTACTGCTTCTATTTATATTTAGAGTAAGTAGAAATACGAAAATGCCAATGGTTATAAGGACATTATATCGAATTAGCCGATTTTGCAGACCGTAGTAGAGCAAAGCGATCCCGATCGCGGAATTGAGAAAATAACCAGCTAGATCAACGGGTGAGCTTTGGACGCTGTTGGCATCCATATACAATATGCGGGTAGTTTGGGCGATAAGAATGCCCACGAATGCCAACCCAAAAAACGCCATCACCGGATTAACGGAAATTGGGCGACTGCTGGCTCTATATAGGGTGCTAACGTCCATTAAGACAGCAAATCGATGACCATGTCCTGATCAGCTTCGGTGAGGTAGGGATGCATTGGTAGGCTGAGAACCTTAGTAGCGGCAAGGTCGCCAGCTGGTAGATTAACGCTAGTGTCCGCTACTGCCGGCTGCTTGTTTAATGGTAACGGATAATGAACAGTTGTTGGGATTCCGCGTCCTGACATTTTTTTCTGTACCATTTCCCGATCATCCAACCTCACGGTGAACTGGGCCCATGATGAAATATTGCCAGGTAAAATATGCGGCAACGTCAATTGCGACGATGACAATCCCTTACTGTATCGTTTGGCGACTGCATGTCTTGCGTCGATTTCATCGTCAAGTATCCGCAACTTTGGTAGCAATATAGCTGCCTGAATTGTATCGAGCCTGCTGTTGATCCCTACGCGGATATGATGATAGCGTCGGTCCTGGCCATGCCGTGCGATTTGGCGCATGATTATCGCCAATTCGGGGTCACTTGTGAAAATCGCTCCGCCGTCACCGTAACAGCCTAAAGGTTTGGATGGGAAAAAGCTGGTGCATCCGATGGTTGAAAGGCTACCGGACTTGCGTCCTTTGTACGAGGCGCCAAAGCTCTGCGCCCCGTCTTCTATGACCGGCAACGCAAATTTCGCGCAAATTTCATTGATGGTGTCGAAATCGGCGCATTGCCCATAGAGCGAGACTGCAATGACGGCCTTTGTACGCGGCGTAATAGCTGCTTCCAGCAGGCTGGCGTCTAAATTATAGGTTGTAGGGTCAATATCAACGAACACTACACGGGCTCCGAGGAGCGCTACTGTTTCAGCCGTCGCGATATAGCTGAAACCAGGCGTAATTACCTCATCGCCGGGCCCGATGTCCAAGGCCATCAATGCGACCTGCAATGCATCCGTACCATTGGCACAACTGATACAATATTCAGCGCCGGTATAATGAGCAAGTCGTTCCTCGAGTTCGTCGACCTCAGGCCCTAAGATATAGTTGCCGTGCTCAAGCACTTTGGCAATCCCCGAGTCAATCTCGGACTTTATACGGCGCTGTTGGGCCGCTAAATCGATGAAAGGGATCATAGTGGTTTCTCGGTACGACTCAATTTGTCACTCTTAAGCTCATAAGTGTCCCCAGTATGGATGCAGACCGCACTCCCAGTACCCATTACTGGAAGGTTCAACCGCTCTCCATACGCACTCATCCAACCCTTTTGTCGGCCGGGCACACCTGCAATCAGGGCAAAGTCCGACACATCTTGCGTGACAACGGTTCCAGCCGCAACGAAAGCGTAAGCCCCAATCGTCACACCGCATATGATAGTACAATTGGCACCTAACGCCGCACCCGTTTTCACCAAAGTCGGGCGATATTCAGTTTTTCGCTCAACTAGCGCACGGGGGTTGTAAACGTTGGTAAAAACCATTGATGGGCCACAAAATACGCCACATTCAAGTTTTACCCCATCATATACCGAGACATTATTTTGTATCTTGCATTTATCACCAATGCTGACGTCATTGCCAACGAAAACGCCTTGCCCCAGCGATACACCTCGACCAATTTTTGCACCGCTGCAGACATGAGCAAAATGCCATATACGGCTGCCATTTCCGATCTCGGCCCCGTCGTCGATTACCGCGCTTTCATGTGCATAGAACGCATCGGTCACGAAATAGCCTTTTCAACAAGCGGATGTGTCCGTTCGCGAGAGATATGTGGCGCGGAGTGCCGTATTTGGGATACTGCTGCTATTGCCAATCGGTTGTCTTCTAGACAGAATCCCCGGCCAGCGAGAATTTCTTCATAACATTTGGTGTGCAGTTCTGTAAAACCGTCCGAAAATTCGACAGATTCGCCGTTTGCAGTCAGGGCTCGATAGGTACGTTTCCCTTGGGCGCGCTCCGATGCGGGTACATCGTTTACGTCGAGAGACAGAAACCATCTGACTCTTGCTTTGTCGAATTCCAGATACCCACCCGCCTTGTCATGCGTTTGCAGATGCACCTCGACATGCTGAAGGCTGCCGTAAACAAATCCGAGCATGTCGAAAAAATGAACACCAATGTTTGTTGCGATACCTCCA
>JANPKN010000314.1:0-6049 GCA_031426075.1 Sphingomonadaceae bacterium | reverse complement strand
CGCACAGCAGCTCGAAGCTCTTGAACGCAACGCACCGGAATTTGGCATCGCCTATATCGATGCGACGGACATTAAGCAGGGAATCGTCCATGTCGTGGGGCCCGAACAGGGCTTTTCGCTGCCCGGCACCACCATCGTCTGTGGCGATAGCCACACCGCCTGTCACGGCGGACTGGGCGCATTGGCTTTTGGTATTGGAACTTCCGAAGTCGAGCATGTTCTCGCCACACAGACGCTTCAGCTCACCCAGTCGAAATCGATGGAAGTCCGGGTCGAAGGCGAACTTGGCCCGGGCGTGTCCGCTAAAGACGTTGTGCTGCACATCACGGGCGTGCTTGGCGCATCGGGCGGCACTGGCCATGTCATCGAATATACCGGTTCCGTCATTCGCGCGCTCAGTATCGAGGGCCGCCTGACCATTTCCAACATGGCGATTGAGCATGGCGCGCGCGCTGGCCTCGTTGCACCTGACGACATAACTTTTGCCTATCTCAAAGGTCGCCCAATGGCTCCAAAGGGTGATCAATGGGACGCAGCGGTTGCGTATTGGCGTTCACTCGCCACCGATGCAGGCGCGACCTTTGACAGGGTCGTAACGATCAACGCTGCCGACATTGCGCCAAGCGTCACTTGGGGCACGAGTCCAGAGGATGTATTGCCAATCACTGGCATGGTTCCCGACCCATACTCCTTTGCCGACCCATCAAAGCAAGAAGCCGCCAAAAAATCACTTGCATACATGGGCCTAACCCCCGGTACGCCGATGACTGAAATAATGGTCGAGAATATCTTCATTGGCAGTTGCACCAACAGCCGGATTGAAGATCTGCGCGCCGCCGCCGCTATACTGAAAGGCCGGAAAAAGGCGGATAACGTCAAATGGGCCATTGTCGTGCCCGGCAGCGGACTTGTGAAGCAGCAAGCAGAAGCCGAAGGTCTGGATCGCATTTTTATCGACGCTGGACTTGAATGGCGCGAGCCGGGTTGCTCAGCGTGTCTAGGCATGAACCCCGACAAGGTACCCGCCGGAGAACGCTGTGCCTCTACCAGCAATCGCAATTTTGTTGGACGGCAGGGTCCGGGCGCCCGCACGCATCTCGTGAGCCCTGCAATGGCCGCTGCAGCTGCCGTGACAGGGAAGCTGACCGACGTGCGCACGTTGATGGGCTAAATAAAGGAAAAGGTCGACCTGCGGCTTTGTCGGCGCAAATTGACCTATTCTCTTTACTTGTCACAAAAGCCAAAGCTAAGGTTTAGTCCATCAAGGAAGAGACATATGACCGATAAAAAATCCGATGGCGGCGACAAATGGTCGACCACAGCAAAGGTTGGGGCAGCAGTGGGTTCAGCCGCCCTTATGGCCGCATTAATGTACGCAGGGCGGCGCAGCCTGACACAAAAAAAGGGCAAGCTTGAGCCTATGTCGCCCGAACCCGAGGTCGAACCGATTTCGCACAATCAGCCAAAAACCGAGACGGACTGACCATATGAAGCCCATTAGCCGCGTCATTGGCAAAGCCTATCCGCTTGGTCTGAAGAATGTCGATACCGATATCATCATTCCGGCAGTCTGGCTAAAAACCATCAGCCGGTCTGGACTTGGCAAAGGCGCATTTCAGTCATTGCGCGAAGTACCAGGCAATGTCTTTGACGATCCAGCTTTTGCAGGAGCGCCGATCCTGATCGCGGGCGACAATTTTGGTTGTGGATCAAGCCGCGAACATGCCGCGTGGGCCATGGCTGATCTGGGCATTTCAGCAGTGATCGCGCCAAGCTTCTCCGACATATTTTCCGGCAACGCTTTCAAAAACGGATTGTTGGCCATCGTTTTGCCGCAGGATGCCATCGACCGGCTGATGGAAGTGGCGCAGACCGACGAAATCCATATCGATCTGGAGACTCAAACCGTGACAACGCCGTTTCAGGATCGCTTCGAATTTGAAATCGACCCGTTTCGCAAACACTGCCTGATGAACGGCGTCGATGAGATTGGGCTGACGCTGAAAAGCAGCGACGCCATTTCTGCTTATGAGACCAAATTATCGGCGAGCCAACCTTGGCTGACGCCCAACCAAGCTTAGGAGAGAGACATGCGCGCTTTATTATCAACCGCTAGTGGCGGCCCCGAAACGCTCGTTATGGGCGAATTGCCCGCGCCCGTTGCCGGTCCCGGCCAAGTCGTCGTTGCAGTCAAGGCATGCTCCATCAACTTCCCAGACACATTGATGATTGTCGACCTGTACCAGTTCAAGCCCGAGCGTCCCTTTGCACCCGGCGGTGAAATCGCTGGTGTGGTCGAAGCCATTGGCGATGGCGTGAACGGCTTTGCAATCGGCGACCGCGTCATTGGCCTGTGCGGCAATGGCGGTCTGACCGAAAAAGTCGCGGTAGCCGCGTTTAATTGCTTCAAGATGCCCGATGCGATGTCGTTCGACGATGGCGCTTCTTTGCTGATGACTTACGGTACCTCCATCCACGCACTCAAGGATCGCGGCCATATGAAAGCCGGCGACAATGTGCTTGTCCTTGGTGGTGCTGGCGGCATC
This sequence comes from Sphingomonadaceae bacterium, assembly GCA_031426075.1. Classification (GTDB taxonomy): domain Bacteria; phylum Pseudomonadota; class Alphaproteobacteria; order Sphingomonadales; family Sphingomonadaceae; genus Sphingorhabdus_B. The sequence goes on along the minus strand of JANPKN010000314.1, from coordinate 3,503 downwards.
GGCATTTCGGCGATTGAGTTGGCGAAAGCTTATGGCGGCCGCGTGGTTGCAGGCGTATCCAGCGAAGCCAAGGCAGCTATCGCACGCGAAGCTGGAGCTGACGAAGTTGTCGTTTACCCGCATCAGCCATTCGATAAAGACCAGTCAAAAGCAGTGGCTGAAATGTTCAAAACCGCTGCTGGCCGCGATGGCTTCAACATTATCTACGACACGGTCGGCGGCGATTACAGCGAGCCTGCGGTTCGTTCGATTGCGTGGGAAGGCAAGTTTCTCGTTGTTGGCTTTCCAGCAGGAATCGCGAAGCTTCCATTGAACCTGACGCTGCTGAAAAGCTGCGACGTGTGCGGCGTATTCTGGGGTGCCTTTGCCGCGCGCACACAGCAAAAGAACCACGCCAACATTGCCGAACTGTTCGATTTATACGCTGCTGGCAAAATCAAGCCGCGCATTTCGGAGACGTTCGAGCTTGCCGATGCCGGGACAGCTATTGCGCGGCTTGGCGACCGGGCGGCCGTTGGAAAATTGGTCGTGCACATTTGACACCATCAGCCTTGTTGATTGGACGCAAAGCCATTATCTTCGACATGCAACACATAGGAACCGCAACATGACAACTTTCGACAACCGCGAAACCGCTTTTGAAAACAAGTTTGCGCATGATGCGGAAACGCAGTTCAAGATTACCGCGCGCCGGAATAAGCTCGTAGGCCAATGGGCCGCAGAAAAAATGGGCCTCACGCCCGAAGAAACGACGGCTTATGCGACGTCTGTAGTGCAAGCGGACTTTGAAGAAGCGGGCGATGAAGACGTCGTGCGCAAGTTACTTGGCGATTTGACCTCCGCTGGCGTCGAAGTCGATGATGCGATGATTCGCGGTGCGCTTGAAGACAAGATGGTCGAAGCGCGCCGCCAGTTTATCGAGCCAGCCTGATGGCGATGGAAGCGCACGAAATTGAAGGCATGATCAAGGCTGCTTTGCCCGATGCGCAAGTCGAGATCACCGACCTTGCAGGCGACGGCAACCATTACGCCGCGCGGGTTGTTAGTGAAAGTTTTCGCGGGTTACCCCGCGTCAAGCAACACAAGGCCGTATATGACGCGCTTGATGGCCGCATGGGCGGCGTTTTGCATGCCCTGCAACTAACGACAGCCATTCCTCAGAATTAGAATTTTTGGAGTATTACACATGAGTGTTCACGAACGGATCGAAGAGATCGTCAAAGGCAATAATGTCGTTCTGTTTATGAAGGGCAGTCCGCTGTTTCCGCAATGTGGTTTTTCCAGCAAGGCGATTGCCATTCTCGACCATCTGAACGTTGCCTATGAAAGCGTCGACGTGTTGCAAGACATGGAAATCCGCGCTGGCATCAAGGATTACAGTGACTGGCCAACCATCCCGCAGCTTTACGTCAAAGGCGAATTTCTGGGCGGTTCGGACATCATGATGGAAATGTACGACGCTGGCGAACTGCAAACATTGGTTGAAACCGAAGGCTTGGCAAAGCCAGCTTAAGGCATGCAGTTATAGAACTTCATGTGGCGCGACGACGCGTCACATGAGGGGTTTACCGAATTAGATCGGCACTAGGCCATAACAGGTAGGGCATCAGGCTCTGCTCTGCGGATATTTGGCAGCAGCCAGTGCAGCCAGCCCAAAGCGAGTAGATAGGATGCTGCAGCAAAGATAAACAAAGGCGTAAACCCAAGCCCTGCCGCCAAGACTGCACCCGTCACCAGCTGGATCAACGCACCGCCCATGTTGCCCATGAAGGCGCCAAAAGCGGTCACACGCCCCACCTTGCCGCGCGGAACGACATCAGTGATGATTGAGAATATCGATAGCGAAAAGCCCTGATGCCCTGCCATCACCACGCCCATCATGATTGCCACTGGCCAAAATGAATCCAGCGTGAGAACGAACGGCAAAGGCACGACAATCGCAGCCGACCCGAACATGACCGTTTTACGCACGCGGTTGACGCTCCATCCGGACTCCAACAACCGCGTCGATAGCCAGCCCGCGAACAAAGCACCCGCCCCCGATCCGAAAAATGCAATCGCCAGCGGGATAGCCAGTTCACTTGTCGTGAGGCCAAATTCCTTGCGATAAAAATCGGGCAACCAAAAATTAATGAGCCACCAAGTCGCGTCGGACAGCGCCTTTGCGATCACAATCGCCCAAGTGCGTCGTTCCATCAGTATCGGTCCATAAGGCGCGCCGTCGTCGGCAAAATCGCGATTTGCGTCTTCAGCTTTGTCGTCAAACTTGACCCCGCGCGCGAACCACAGCCACAGCGCCAGTGTAATAAAGCCGCCGATACCCCCAAAAATGAGTGCGCCGCGCCATCCCCAAATAGCGGCGATGACGGGGATAAAAAACGGCATAATGATCGTGCCAAACCCGGCAATTGCAGTGCCCACGCCGAACGCGAACGAGCGCTTGTCTGGTGGGAAAAGCGTGGCGACGGTCTTGATCGTCAGCGGCGTTTGCACAGCCTCAGTCGCGCCAAGGCCAATGCGTGCGGCAACGACATGCCAGCCAGCGATCGCCCACCCATGCGCCATGGCCGCAAGGCTCCAGGTCGTTACGCCTGCAATCATTGAACGCAGCACGCCAATTCTATCGACGAGCCACCCGGTAAACAGGAATGAGAGTGCCGCTGCGACCTGAGTAACAAATGCCAGATTGGCGAAATCCGTGTCGCTCCAGCCAAGATCCGCCGACATGTCCGGTTTTAGGATCGCGATAACGGGCCGGTCCATGGCATTAAAAATACCGGCGACACACAGCAGCCCAAACAGGATCCAACGCAGCGTTGGCGTGATTGGCTTCATTTCGCTTCACCCCAATGCATGGCTCTCTCCGCTTGGCCTATAGCCCATCCCGCTTTATGCTGGAACTCCTCGCGCACTTGCCTATAGAAGGCCATATGACACCGCAAGACATAAACGCGAACTACATCGCTGACCTCTACGGCGAAACGTATCTCGCCGAGGATAGTCCCGCGCGCCCCAAGCGGTTGATGATCAGCGCTCTGTTTCCGGGGTTTGTGGTGGTCGCTATTGCTTCGGTGGCTGCAACCTGGTTCTCCGAACATTATGGCATGCCGGTCATCTTGGCCGGATTGCTGCTTGGTCTTGCGCTCAATTTCGTTTCGGCAGAGCAAAAAGTGCATCCAGGTCTCGATTTTTGCGGCACATCCTGCCTGCGCTGGGGGATTGTGTTGCTGGGCACTCAAGTCACCGCGATGCAGATTGGCGGACTTGGCGCGCTGGCATTTTTGGGGCTCATCGGCATTATGTCTCTGGTTATGGGCGCTGGATTGTTGGGTGCGCGACTCGGGGGTCAAAGCCGATATGCGGGTTGGCTCGCGGGCGGCGCTACCGCCATTTGCGGCGCTTCTGCCGCGCTGGCGATTTATGCCGTTATCGGACGCGAGCGGCTGAATCAGTCACAATTCACCCTCATCCTGGTGGGTGTGGCCTTGGCAAGTGCAATCGCC
>JANPKN010000313.1:0-6829 GCA_031426075.1 Sphingomonadaceae bacterium | reverse complement strand
GTGGTCTTGTCCATCATCGTGCTGGTGGCGGTGTTCAATATTTTATCGTCGCTGATCATGCTGGTACGCGCCAAAACCCGGGACATCGCTATATTGCGGACGATGGGCGCGTCGCGGAAATCCCTGCTGAAGATTTTCATGACCGTAGGTTTGCTGATTGGTTCCTCAGGGATTGTTCTGGGAATGATATTGGGTGCGATCTTCCTGTATTTCAGGCAGTCGGTCGTGAACTTCATTCAGTTTGTGACGGGCCAGAATCTGTGGGACCCATCGATCCGGTTTCTCACCGAACTGCCTTCGCGTACTGACCCGTTTGAAGTGCTCGCAATCTGCGGGTTGGCGCTGTTGTTCAGCTTCCTCGCAACCTTGTACCCGGCGTTAAAGGCCGCGAGTACTGACCCAGTTCAGGTGCTGCGCTATGAATAATATCTTGGAACTCATCGACGTCCGCAGAAAATTTGTTCAGGGCGATGTGACCATACAAGTCCTGCGCGGTATTGATCTTGTTATCGGCAAGGGAGAGCTTGTCGCGTTGCTTGGGCCATCGGGGTCAGGCAAATCGACCATGCTTCAGGCGATCGGACTTTTGGAAGGCGGTTTCTCAGGCTCCATCAAATTGGATGGTGAAGAAGTCAGCGAAGCCAGCGTTGATCGCCAAACCGAAATTCGCCGGCAAAAGCTCGGCTTTGTGTACCAGTTTCACCATCTGCTTCCTGATTTCGATGCATTGGAAAATGTAGTCCTTCCGCAATTGATATCCGACGCTGCGCCGGACGTCGCGCTTGATCGCGCGACGTATCTGTTGACTCAGTTGGGCCTTTCCGAACGCCTGCACCATCGGCCATCCAAGCTGTCGGGTGGGGAACAACAACGTGTTGCTGTAGCTCGCGCACTGGCAAACCGACCAAAGTTGGTCCTAGCTGACGAGCCAACCGGCAATCTGGACGAGCACACGGCCGATATCGTGTTGGGCGAATTCATGGCACTGGTGCGCGAAGAGGGTTCTTCTGCCATAGTCGCGACACATAACGAGCGGTTGGCGGCCAAGATGGACCGCGTGGTGCGTCTGCATGATGGCAGATTGGGCTAAATAAGGGGATAGTCGATGTCAGTTTATGATTTCACCGTAAAAATGCCCGGCGGCGGAGCCGAGGCCATGGAGGCCCATAAGGGCAAGGTGCTACTCGTTGTAAATACAGCGTCCAAATGTGGCTTCACGCCGCAATATAAGGGCCTTGAGGCGCTTTACCGCCAGTATAAAGACCAAGGTCTCGAAATTTTGGCCTTCCCGTGCAACCAGTTCGGCGCTCAGGAGCCTGGCGACGAACAGGAAATCCAGAATTTCTGTTCGCTGACATATGACGTGTCGTTTCCATTGGCTGCAAAAATCGATGTGAACGGAACCGATGAAGATCCGTTGTGGCATTATCTGAAACAGCAGCAGGCTGGCCTGATGGGATCGCGCGGTATCAAGTGGAACTTCACGAAATTCCTCGTCGACCGCAAGGGCAACGTCGTCGCTCGCCATGGCCCTCAGGTCAAGCCCGAGGCGTTGGCAAAGGACATTGAGAAATTGCTGGCGCAAGCCGTCTGATTGTCCACAGTTTAGCCCAAATCTGGGTTGGTCGAATCAAGCGCGTCATCTAACGTCGGTCAATGGCATACGTACCCTTCGTCCCTCTCCGCGTGTATTCAGCTTACACCATCTTGGAAGGCGCGATCGAACCAAAAGCCATTGGGGAAACCGCGAAGAAGCTTGGCTTTCCCGCCATCGCAATTTGCGATCGTAATGGCCTTTATGGTGTCATGCCATTTCAGGACGGTGCGAAGTCATATGGCGTGCAGCCGATTATCGGCGCTCTGTTGGGCATAAAGCGGCCAACCAGCGACGGGAAATTCGTTCGCGATTGGCTTCCATTATTTGCCCAGGACGAAAGCGGTTATAATAATCTGTGCCGCTTAGTTTCCATGGCGCATCTCGACCGACCCGAAGACCTCGACGCGCATGTAACGTTGGACCAGCTTGCGGTGCATAAGGATGGCCTGATCGCGCTTACGGGAGGCGCAGAAGGCGCATTGGCCCGGTTATTGAGTGAAGGGCAGTATGACGCCGCATGTGGCTACCTGACGCAGCTTCAGGCGCTGTTTCCCGACCGTTTGTATGTCGAACTAAGCAGGCGCAATGACGCAATTGAAAAAGCGGCAGAAGACGCGCTGATCGACCTTGCTTACGCCCGCGATATACCATTGGTCGCTACCAACCCCGCCTTTTTCGCCGAGCCTGATTTCTTCGATGCGCATGACGCCATGCTGTGCATTTCGGACGGTGCCTACATCGAAAGCGCGGATCGACGCAGAAGCAGCCGCGACACTTGGATCAAGACAGGCAAGCAAATGAGGGAGATGTTTGCCGATATCCCTGAAGCACTGGCCAATACTTTAGTCATTGCACAACGGTGCGCCGCGCTCGCGCCTTACCGAAGCCCAATCCTTCCAAGCCTTGCCGGCGACCGCACAGCCGAAGACGCGCAGTTGCGCGAGGATGGGAGGCGAGGCCTTGAAAGGCGGCTCGAGATCGCTGGGATAACTGATCCAGCGGAACGGCAGGTCTATTTTGACCGGTTGAAATTTGAAGCTGATGTCATTTGCGCCATGGGCTTTCCGGGTTACTTCCTGATCGTTGCGGACTTCATCAAGTGGGCCAAAGAGCAGGATATCGCCGTCGGGCCAGGCCGTGGTTCGGGTGCAGGTTCGCTTGTGGCTTGGGCACTGACGATTACTGATCTTGACCCGATCAAGCTTGGGCTGCTGTTCGAACGTTTCCTCAACCCTGATCGTGTGTCGATGCCCGACTTCGATATCGACTTCTGCGAAACGCGGCGCGGTGAAGTCATTCGTTATGTTCAGAAAAAATACGGCTCGCGTCAGGTTGCGCAGATCATTACCTTTGGAAAGCTGAAGGCGCGCGCGGTTCTGCGCGACACCGGGCGCGTTCTACAGATGAGCTATGGCCAGGTCGACCGCTTGTGCAAACAGGTTCCGAACCTGCCTGCGGATCCATGGGATCTGAAACGCGCATTGTCTGGCGTTGCGGAGCTGCGGGAGGAATATCGGCGCGATGCGCAGGTGAAGCGACTGTTCGACCTTGCGATGAAGCTTGAAGGTTTGCCGCGTCACAGTTCGACGCATGCGGCAGGCGTCGTCATCGGCGACCGTGAATTGTCGGAACTCGCGCCCTTATACCGCGACCCCCGTTCGGACATGCCGGTAACACAATTCGACATGAAATATGTCGAAAGTGCTGGTCTTGTTAAATTCGACTTTTTGGGATTGAAAACCCTATCCGTCCTGCAAAAGGGCAGCCAGATGCTCGCCAAGCGCGGTGTGCAGATCAATCTCGACTTGCTGCCGCATGATGACCCCGCCGTCTATGAATTGCTTCAGCGCGGTGATACGGTTGGTGTGTTCCAGTTGGAATCCGAAGGCATGCGGCGCACGCTCGCGGCGGTGAAGCCAACAAATTTTGGCGATATTATTGCGCTCGTGTCGCTGTATCGTCCGGGACCGATGGACAATATTCCCATGTTTGGCCGCCGCAAAAATGGTGAGGAAAGTATTGAATATCCGCACCCATTGTTGGAGCCAGTGCTGAACGAAACCTATGGTATTTTCGTTTATCAGGAACAGGTTATGCAGGCCGCGCAAATTTTGGCAGGCTATAGCCTTGGGGAGGCAGATTTGCTTCGCCGCGCGATGGGGAAGAAGATTCAGGCCGAAATGGATGCGCAGCGTGAGCGTTTCGTTAGCGGCTGCGCTGCCCACGCCATCCCTCCAAATCGTGCCAACGAACTGTTTGACTTAATCGACAAGTTCGCTGGCTATGGTTTCAACAAAAGCCACGCCGCCGCATATGCGGTGCTTGCGTATCAGACCGCATGGCTGAAAACGCATCACCCCGAGGAATTCTACGCCGCGTCGATGTGTTTCGACATGCATCAGACTGATAAGCTTGCGATCTTCATGGACGACATGCGCAGGCTTGAGATCACTTGCTTGCCGCCAAACATCAACAGCAGCGAAGCTGAATTTACCGTTGAGACCAATGCGCATGGCGAGCACGCCGTGCGCTACGCGTTGGGCGGGATCAAAAATGTCGGCGAGCGGGCGATGGAGATATTGGTAGCCGAGCGGTTATCAGCAGGACAATTTAAAAGCCTTGATGACTTTGCCAACCGTGTTGACCCAAGCCAGATCAACCGCAGGAGCCTTGAAAACCTCGCGGCGGCAGGGGCCTTCGATGCGTTGGAACCAAACCGCGCGGCTGCACATGGTGCAGCGGAAACGCTTCTTGCCGCAGCGCAATCGGCACGCGATTCGCGCGAAAGCGGGCAGGGTGGCTTGTTTGGTGAGGGCGGGTCGGACATGGCCGCGCTTCGGATCGACAATAGCCTCCATTGGGCACCCGGCGAGCAAATGAACCAAGAGAAGGACGCGTTTGGGTTTTACTTCTCGGCTCATCCTTGTTCGCAATATGAAGCGCTCGCCAGCAGTCATGGCGCGAAACCTTATGAGGTGTGGCTAGACAGCGGACCAATACCCGAAGGTGTGCGCCGCGCAGCGACCATGTCGGCGTTGATTGAAGGCGTCCGCTGGCGCGAATCGCGCAAGGGTAAGCGCTTCATGATTGCCGACTTCTCCGACAACAGCGGCCAGTTCGCCGTGCGTTGCTTTGATGATGCGGTCGGCACGCAACTTGCCGAATGGGCGAAGGACGCCGAATGCCTGTTACTTCATTGCGAAATGGACATGCGCCCCGGCGATGAAACGCCAAGCTTTACGGTGAAAAGTGCAAAGGCACTGAGCAGCCTGAACAGCGTGTCGCGGCTGAAAATGCAATTGGATGTGACGCATGAGGCAGCGATGTCGCAGCTTGCGCAAATGGTGGCACCATTGGATGGCGGCCGAAGCGAGTTAGTCATCAAAACCCGCGCCGCCGATGGTCGCTGGGTGCATATCGTTCTTGGCCGTCGGTATCAGATTGATGCATCTTTGCTTGAGCAGGTGCGTTCAATTAACGGCGTCGAAAATGTAGAGCTTGCACCATTGGGTCCAGTTTTGGCATTGGTGCACTGAACCGCAAAAATCGTGGACAGAATTTGCGTCTGCAGTATCCTGCAACGTCGTATGAGGGAGAGATTTTGATGCACGGCACCATGCAAGATTGGGACCTTCGCGTTCCGCATTTGATTGATTACGCTGCCCGCGAGCACGGCACGCGCGAAATCGTAACCCGGTGGACAGACGGCACTATCGAACGGACCAACTGGGCGGGTGTAGCAACGGAAGCGCGCAAATTGGCGCAAGCATTTGCCGGACTTGGCCTGCAAAAAGGCGACCGGATTGCGACTTTCGCCATGAACCATCATCGCCATTTGGCGGCCTGGTATGGTGCAATTGGCTTCGGCGGCGTTATCCACACCGTCAACGTACGTCTTTTCGACGAAGACCTGATCTACATCATGAACCATGCCGAAGATAAGGTGTTGATGTACGACGCGATGTTCCAGCCCATCATCGACCGCTTGAAACCGCATCTGGAGACCGTTGAGCATTATGTCGTTTTTGATCGCGACGATAGCTACGGCGCGTTTATTTCCGCGCAGGACGGCAATTACGCATGGGCGACGGGCGACGAGCGTGATGCTTGCATGCTATGCTACACCAGCGGGACGACCGGCAATCCAAAGGGTGTCTTGTACCAGCACCGTTCAACAATGTTGCATGCGATGGCCGAAATCGCGCCAGCCATTTTCGATCTGAGTCCGCAATCTGCACTATTGCCTATCGTTCCGATGTTCCATGCCGCAAGCTGGGGGCTGCCATTTGCAGGCGCCGCTGCGGGGGTAAAATTTGTGTTCTCCACCACTAACGACGCAGCGACCTTGCACAGCCTGATGCTGCAAGAAGGCATTACGCATAGCGCAGGTGTTCCGACCGTCTGGCTGGCGATGTTTGCGCATTTGGATGCAGAGGCGGCAGCGGGGCGTGATGCGACACTTGGTAAACTGCGTCTTGTAACCATTGGCGGATCAGCTGCGCCGCGCGCCATGATTGAGCGCCTCATGAGGTCAGGCGTGCGCGTTTCCCACGCTTGGGGTATGACCGAAACGTCGCCGATTGGCACCATGGGCGCGCCAACGCCAAATTGGGACGAACTGACCCTTGATCAACAAATCGATGTGGTTTGCAAACAAGGCCGCACGCCATTTGGTGTCGAGTTGCGCGTGATTGACAAGGACGGCAACGTTGCGCCACGCGATGGTGTGACATCGGGCGCACTGCAAATCCGCGGGCCTTGGGTCATCAAGCGTTACTTCAAGGCCGAGGCTGACGCAGTGGACGCCGATCAGTGGTTTGACACTGGCGACGTCTCGGTTCTCCACCCAGACGGCACAATGCAAATCACGGACCGCGTAAAGGATGTGATAAAGTCGGGCGGCGAGTGGATCAGTTCAGTCGAGCTTGAGAATATCGCGGTTGGTTGCCCCGGCATTGCGGAGGCAGGTGCCATCGGCATCGCGCACCCCAAATGGGATGAGCGGCCCGTCTTGGTTGCCGTGAAGAAGCCGGGAGCAGACGTCGATGAAGCGACTGTAAAAGCCTATTTAGCCGAACGCATCGTCAAATGGTGGATGCCCGACCGTGTCCTATTCGTCGACGAACTTCCGCACACTGGCACGGGTAAAATCCAGAAAGTGGCACTTCGCCAGCAATTCAAAGATTTTGTGCTGGAAGATTGATGATGCCGGACAGCTATATCGACCCAAGC
>JANPKN010000312.1:0-23121 GCA_031426075.1 Sphingomonadaceae bacterium | reverse complement strand
CGGCGCTGAGAGTCTATTATCCCCTTGGACATATCCATGTGGGTAGTTTCCTCGATTACCGCCAGACGATATCCACACTCTTAAAAAAGGGCTCCGCTACTTAACTGCAGGAGAGTCAATATGCAGAGAAAATTGCGAGTTTGCGAGGGATTGACCCTGGCGATAGGCGTTTTAGCAGCGGTGCTGACTCACGCCGAATCAGCACATGCGCAGTCGTCCACAGATAATGGTGCGCCAGCGAGCACCATGGATGTACTGGCTCGTATCGTTGTAGAAACTAATCCTAAAATTATTGCCCAGCGTCAACAAGTCCGCATCGCTCGGGCGCGGATGCAGGCCGCCGAGGCGGGATTTCTTCCGTCGGTCCAGGGTAGTGGTCTGGTTCAGAAACGGATGATCGATGTAAAGGACGGTGGTAATGGCGATGCACGGTTCATAGCCGCGCAGGCTTCGGTCGAAGCGCGGGTGCGGGTCTATGACGGCGATCGTACCTACAATGCCATACAGATAGCGAAAGTGGAAGTCGCAGCGGCCGAGGCCGCCCTCCAAGGATTAATTTCAGATGTACTTTTGGACTTGCTGACATCGGCTGCTGATGTGAACAGTGAACGCAAGATGCGGCAATATTCCGAGCAACAGAGCGAAGCAATCAACGAGCAGTTACGCGCAACGTCGCGCCGCCTCGAATTTGGTGAAGCAACTAAAACTGATGAAAGCCTCGCCAAAGCTCGATTGGCGAGTTCGCAGATCGGGATATTGAGCGCAACCGAATCGCTGAATGTCAGCGGACATCGATTCAAGGCTGTCAGCGGACAATCATCGACCGTGGTACCACCTCTTCCTGCGCTGGCTGCAATACCTGCCTCTCTGATGCAGGCGCAAGCTATTGCCCAAGGCTCCAGTCCGCGAATTATGGTAGCACAGCTTAATGTCGAGGCAGGCAAAAAAGGTGTTGATTTTGCCAAGGGCGCACTGTTCCCGCAGCTTGATGCGGTGGGTGGTTATGAATTCCTTACCGGGGGCGTTTCCAACCTGTTTACTGGAAAACTGCCTAATGATCGCGATGCGCTTTATGCAGGTCTTGAACTAAATGTGCCCATTTTCCAGCCGCGCGAATTTGCCGAAATGCGGCGCGCTCGAGCGGTCCGGGATCAAAGGCTTGCTCAATCGGATTTTGCGGCGCGCACCGTTAATCAGGAAGTCGCTACTGCCTGGACACAATGGCAATCGGCAAAAAGCGTCATAGCTGCGTCTGAAGCCGCAGTTGCGGCAATTTCAGATGCGGCTGAAGGTATTAAAAAGGAGTCGATCGGCGGCAACCGCACACTGGCTGAAGTGCTCGATGCGCAGAATGAGCTACTTGCGGCACGGATTTCGCTTGAGCGCGCTATCCGCAATGAGTTTGTGGCGCGGGCATCGGTGTTGGCTACAATCGGCAAGCTGTCGGTCGAGTCGGTGCTGCCCGGTCGCGCGGCTAACAATACCGATCTGATAACTAAACCCGAATTGTCGGCGCTTGGTATTCGGCCGGTACAATCGCAAGAAATCGTCAGTACGACAACGTCGGATCGCCCGGCGATCTCGCCACTTGGCGTTAACGACATCGGCGATGCAGGATCGGCAATTCCAGCCGATAATGCGTCGCCCGGGCGGTCATTAAACCCGAACCGTCCGCAGCCATCGGCGTTGGGGAAAAAATCCGTTTCGACCCCGTAAAGCTCAGCTGCAGGCTGCTTTTTCGTCGCAAGTGCGGTCAATGGGCAATGCGCTTCTGTACCTGCCTGACCCAGATCGGGACATAATCGAAAATCTTAACCATGTCCCCATGCAGGGATATTGGCCCCCTCCCCTTCGGCATATCCATAATTCATGATTTCGTTTTGGCGGGATCATCGAGGGTGCGTTTTGGCCGGATAGCTAAATCGCATCTATGCGACCCAACCATGAAGAGGATAGTAAAATGCCTACAGTACTTCCATCCAACGCGCCGACGGGACCACAGGGGGCTACTGCCCGCGGTCAAGTCCTTGGAACCAATTCGGCTGAGACCATTGATCTTGGCCAGTTGGTACATACCCAAAACCTGCCTTATAATGCTCGCGGCAATGGCGGCGACGACAGAATGTTCGGCAACAATTTTGCCAATGATATGTATGGCGATAACGGCAATGATTTGCTGATTGGTTTGAACGGTAACGACCGCCTCGATGGTGGTAACAATAACGACACTTTGGTCGGCGATCAGGGCGTGCTTGCCTTTGACGGGGCCAACTGGGTTTGGACCGGTGCTGACAATCCGGGCGATGGTAATGATACACTGCTTGGTGGCGCCGGCGACGACGTCGCCTGGGGTGGCGGCGGAAACGACTTTATTCGCGGCGACGCAGGGCGCGATGTTTTGTACGGCCAGTCGGGCGACGATCGGATTGAGGGCGGTACTGGTACCGACTTAATCTATGGCAACTCCGGAAATGACAATCTGTTTGGTAATGCTGACGCAGACTATGTTGCTGCAGGCTCCGGCGACGATTATGTCGATGGCGGCACCAATACAGTTGGCGTAGACCAGCTGTTCGGCGAAGGCGGCAATGATGTCATTTTTGGCGACCAGGGCGTTGGCCGGAATGCTGACACAGACTATGCCTATAATCAGAGCGGATACAATGTCAGCGTCGGCCAAGCTGATGTCATACTTGCCGGCTCGGGTGACGACCAGGTTTTCGGCCAAGGTGGAAATGACCTTGTCTTAGGAGAAGACGGCGACGACTTGCTGTGGGGCGACGACGGTGACGATGCCATGTCCGGCGGTACGGGTTTCGATCAACTGGTCGGCGGCGCCGGTAACGACTCGCTCCAGGGCGACGACGGCGACGATGAAATCGATGGCTCAGAAGGCAACGACGTCATTCGTGGCGGTGCGGGACTTGACTATGTCACAGGCGGCGCTGACGACGATGACATTGCTGGTAATGACGGCGACGATACGCTGAACGGCAATGACGGCAACGACCTTGTCAACGGCAACGCTGGAAACGACTTGATCGCCGGTCAACTTGGCGACGACACCCTCTTCGGTGGTGACGGCGACGATGTTATCACGGGTAATGGTGAGCAAGCGCCATATGATGCATTCGATCCGGCTTTTGAAGACGATGACGTCATCTCCGGTGGCAATGGTAACGATACCATCAGCGGCAACGAAGGCGAAGACCTCATTACCGGTGATGACGGCAATGACAATTTGTCAGGTAATGATGGCGATGACATCATCTCAGGTGGTCTTGGCAACGACGTCATTAGTGGCGGCAATGGTAATGATGTGGTGACCGGGGATGCTGGCGACGACAACATCACTGGCGATGCAGGTAACGATACCCTGTCAGGTAATGACGGTAATGACGTCGTCTCTGGGGGTCTCGGTAACGATACTGTTAACGGTAATGCCGGCAACGACAGCCTTTCGGGTGATCGCGGCAACGATACCATTAACGGTGGCACCGGCAATGATACTATGTACGGCGATACTTTCGGCGACCAGAACGGTTCGGTCCTTGATGGTGCCGATATCATGAATGGTGGTGATGGTAACGACTTCATGGGCGGCAATGGCGGCAACGACACCATGAATGGTGACGCAGGCGATGACCAGATTCGTGGCGATATCGGCAACGACATCATTAATGGCGGAACTGGTGACGACGAACTGCAGGGTGAAACAGGGAACGATCGCATAACTGGCGGTGAAGGCAACGACTCGATGTCGGGTGGAGCTGGATTCGATCGGTTCTTCTTCGACTCCACTGATACTTCTGTAGGTTTTGGCGACGACAACATTTCTCAGCCGTTCGGTCTGGGTTCTGGACGTGACTTTAATCTCGCCAACGACGATACTCTAGTTTTCGATGTGGATGCCGGATTCGACACTGTAAACGACGTGACCGTAATCAGCGGCGATTGGGATGGTCAAGGCGACTCGCTTGACGTGCTAATCATGACGAGCGCTGGTTCTGTTATCATCGAGGACTTCTGGGAAGGTGTCACTGGACCGATGCTGGCTGAAATCACAGTCGGAATTCACGATTCTGTGGCTGCGCTGAATTCATACAGCCAAGGTCAAAGCAATTACGATATGATCACGTTCGTCTGAGGATACGCTTCGTACGGGGAAGCAATTCCTCGACGGACCTCTGCAACTCGGGGGAGCGGGCCGCGGCCTGCTCCCTTTTTTATTGTCTTTGATCCAGTATTTATCGGCGATATGTGTAAGAACTATTAAGCGGAAATGTCCCCAACGGGGAATGTTTTGCACGGCCGATTCGCAGCAAAACCGCTAGGCTGACAACTAATGATCAGTGTAACGTCATACAGACGCATGCAGAGAAAATGCCGCGATGCAGGACAAATTTTCCATCGGTCCCGTGACCATTGTTCAGCTTGTTGGCATTGCAGCCAAGACCCACATAGCGTCAGCTCGAGCTGACGGAGCCGCGCGAGCCGCCGACCCTATCCCCCCGTCAGCGGCCGCCGGCTCGGGCGATGATTTGACACAACCTATTTCCGAAATTGCTTCGTCCTATTTGAACTTAAAGCCTTCTGCTGAGCTCGGTGTTTCCGCCGATCCTGTCAGCGGGCAGCTATCAATGGAGTCGGGGGTTGACCGACCGGTTGTCGATGCCAGTGCTCCGGTGTCGGCAATCGATCCGTCAACCTTCGAGGAATCTCCGTCAGATGATTTCTTGCCCAATCCTGGTTTAGGAGGAAGGGATGCGGCACCACCGACTAACGATGATGCAGGTGCCATCATACCGGACGGGAATGTATCTGATCCGGCCGTCACGGCCGACGAGACAGTTGATCTAGGATATGTCTTCGACGGCGTCGATAGTCTCGGTGACGACGAAATCCTCGACTTCACCATCGTGATCACTGAAACGCCGTTGCTGTCGGATACCTCAAGCGCCCCTATAGCAAGCGGCGAGTATGATCATATGCTTGTTGTTTCATTGTTCGACGAATTGGGCAGCGCTCCCCAGGCCAACTTCCCGGCGGAAATATTGTCCGATTTGCCTTTGACAAAAGATGACCTGATTGCGTTTGATCCGCATCCATCGGCCATCGACGCCGTCCCGGTAATTTAGAGCCATGAGAGCGGCGGGGGCCAGAAGGTGACAATGTCGAGCATTGGCTTTAAGCACGGTCTCGTTTTCTTCTCATTGGTATTCGTTAGCTCGTTTTTGGCGCTGGCGGAATCGCCTGTGGTTTCGCGAAGTCCTGCGCCAGAACTGACTTTGCCGGTGGAATGCGAGGTTGGGGTTTCCTGTCTGATCCAGAAGCTCGTTGATCACGACCCCTCCACAGAGAGACGCGATTATCGATGCGGCAACTTGACGACCGACGGGCATGATGGCGTCGACATCCGGCTCCGTGATCTGGATGATATGCTTTTGGGCTATGCTGTCGTTTCGGCAGCAGCGGGCAAAGTTTTGCGCGTACGCGACGGTGAACCCGACATCAGTTCGCGCCAGCGTGGCGATTTGCAGGGGAAGGACGCCGGCAATGGGGTCGTCATAGATCATGGCGATGGCTGGGAGACGCAATATAGCCATTTAAGACAATCGACTGTGGCTGTTAAACCCGGGCAACAGGTCGGTGCCGGGCAGAAGCTTGGTTTGATCGGAATGTCAGGAAATTCGGAATTTCCTCACCTGCATTTTACCGTCCGCCATAACGGACAGGTGATTGACCCGTTTACCGGTGGTCTACAGGGTAGCAAGTGTGGCGCTGCGGTGTCCCACACTGGTCTTTGGGCAGCTAGGACAAGTCGCGAAATAGGTTATGTTTCAACTGCCATTGTGTCGGCAGGGCTATCGTCCATCGTGCCCCCGAGGGCCGTTGCCGAACGCATTCATGGTCAAAAACTAGCCGGAGCAAACGCACCGATTATTTTATGGGTTGATGTCATCGGAGCAAAGGCCGGTGATGTTCAGGAATTTTTTGTCACCGGACCTGACGGACGGTCCGTACATGAGCAACAGCTGGTTGTCGCAGGTGGAGGGTTAAGCTGGTTTGCCTACAGCGGAAAACGTGCGCCCGCCGCGGGGTGGCCGGCGGGTCGGTATATCGGCCGTTATGTATTAAAACGCGCAGGAACAATTATCACAGAAACAGAGGCAAAATCACAAATATAAAATTTTAAATATCACAGATCTATTTTATCTGAATATTATTTTATCGTTTACAAGTTGTTAATTCTGAATATCAAATAAATAAAAAGCCCGTTTTATTTGGCTGTGCTGTGCCTTTATGGCAATCATTTACGGATATTTCACTACGAAATAGTCCGTTAGTTATTGATTCTATCCAAAAGGATAGGAGCATCTATCTAGAATTTCCGTTGCAGAATCATTGTTGGAGCGGTTGAATTGCGCCCAAGGGTGATAAAGCAGGGCAATGGTCGCCAACGAGCACTAAGCAAAAATCACACGATCCGAAATGCAGGTTCCGGGCGCGCAGGCGGATACGGAACCGCTCAACTACTTGCGTCTAGCAAAGGGGGGCTCCCGTAACAGCCGATGCCCTGAAGCTAGCGCAAGGAGTTATTGCAGGGGTGTGCAGGCGATGGAGCTTAAGATCAATCAGTTGCAGGGCGCCGGTCCTGAAGGTGATGAAAATGGGGACAGTGCCAGCGCGGTAGCGGGACCTTCTCGTTCATCGCAGGCTAACATGGGCAATACGCCGGTCGGTATCCCGGCGGGCGCTACGGTTTTGACGCCAGTGGACGGCGTTGTG
Organism: Sphingomonadaceae bacterium; assembly: GCA_031426075.1. Lineage (GTDB taxonomy): Bacteria > Pseudomonadota > Alphaproteobacteria > Sphingomonadales > Sphingomonadaceae > Sphingorhabdus_B. The sequence continues at coordinate 16,332 of JANPKN010000312.1, read as the reverse complement.
AGGCTTCCCGCCGCAACGCGGCTTGACGCTATCCGCATATCGGGCCCTAATCTCGTTATCACGCTTCCCGATGGTCAGGTTCTGGTCATTGTTGATGGCGCGCTACACCCGCCGCAGATTGCGCTTGGTCCAATCAACATTTCCGCCGCCAACATAGCCGCGTTGATCGCGGGCCAGGAACCCGAAACTGCAGCAGGCGCGCCGCAAAGCTCCGGCGGTAATTTTATCGAGACCCCAGGCGATATCGGCGATCCTTTCGGCTTGGGCGATCTGCTTCCTCCTACCGACTTCGCATTTCTGTCAGACGAGGAAGAGGAACTCATACCCGCTGCGATCGATAATGATCCGGAAATCACGATTATAAGCCCCGATCAGCCGGGCGGCAGCACGACAGCTACCGCTACAGTTTCAGAAGCAGCATTAGCGGCACGGGGCGCCGAACCGGCGGGATCCGATCCCTCTTCCACCGCAGAAACGGTGACGGGCACGATCCAGATAAATTCCCCCGATCAACCTAATGTGGTGAGTGTCAACGGAGTTATCATCAATGCTGTTGGCCAGATCGTCACCACGCCGCTGGGAACGATCACCATCACAAGTATTGAGCCCGGTGCAATCGGCTATAGCTATACGTTGACGGACAACAGCACCAACCCCGACGCATCCGACATTGTGACAATCACTGTAACGGATGGTGACGGCGATATTGCGACCGCAACGCTTACGCTTAAAGTTGCAGATGACGTCCCTACCGCTCTTGCCGATACCGAAAATGTAGCGCCCAATCTTTACATGGCGCAGACCGGCAATGTCATCACGGGTGTAGGAACCGCGAGCGGCGTAGCGGGCGCAGATACGCTTGGTGCTGATGGAGCAACCGTCACTGGCATCCGCGGTTCGGCCGCATCCGCGTTTACAGCTTCTGGTACCGTCATTCAGGGCTTGTACGGTTCATTGCTAATGCTGCCCAACGGCAATTATAGCTACGTACGGTCGCCTGGAACGCCAGGCGGTGTTGAGGATATATTCACCTATCAGCTTACAGATGGCGACGGTGACACCTCAACGGCGACTCTCACATTCAGCATAGGTGATAGCGCGGTTGGTCTTGTCGTCCCATCGGCCGGCGATGAAGGCACCCTCGTTGATGAGGCGGGTCTATCGGAACGTGAAGCCGAACCTGCTGGATCGCGCGATGGCGACGGATCGAATTTTACTTTCGGAACAATCAATTTTAGTGCACCCGACGGCCCTGCGATCATCACGATCAACGGCATCGCTGTAACTGGCGTCGATCAGGAAATCATACTGCCGACCGGCATCTTTTACGTTGTCGCTATCAATCGAGGTTCGATCGAATATGCTTTCATTTTAACCGACAATGTTGCCGTCGCAGTTGCTTCGCAGCTGATAAATGTAACTGTGACCGATCAGGACGGCGACAGCGCATCAGCTAGCTTTACCATCAATATCGTAGACGATACGCCCTTGGCGGTGAATGATACAGATCAGCTTGCGGCCGGCAGTTTGGGTCCGGCAACAGGCAATGTTATTACCGACGCAGAAAACGATGGCGGAAGGGACGTTCAGGGGGCTGATGGAGCGACTGTGACTGCTGTATCGGGCGCGGGAGGATCTGCTCCGCCTGGTTCGCCGATTTCAGGGCTATACGGTGTCCTCACGCTAAACAACGATGGCAGCTACAGCTATACCCGCAACGCAAACACCCCTGCAGGTGTTGCCGACATTTTCTCCTATACGCTTACCGATGGTGATGGCGATGCATCCAATGCGAAGCTGACGATTTTCATCGGCGATGGTAAGGTTGCCATTGTCGTACCCGGCGGTTCTGATGCCGGGCAGACAGTATCTGAGGCGGGTCTTCCTAGAGGTTCTGCGCCTGCAGGCGGCGGCGCATTGACCAGCGGCACGTTTGCAATTTCAATTGTCGACGGTCCTGGCAAGATATTCATAGATGGAGTGGAGCTGACCGCAGTCGGCCAGACATTCGCGGGGGCCTATGGTGCGCTTACGGTCACCAGCATCAGCGCGACGACGATCAGTTACAGCTACACGCTGATATCTGCCAGCAATGGCGACGATAATGTCGATGATTTCAGCCTTAAAGTTGTCGATCAGGATGGGGATGAAGCGACCGGCAATCTGGTTATCGCGATAACCGACGATGTGCCCACGGCTGTCGATGATGTAGACGAGGTACAGGCAGGCAGCGAACCGGGCGCCGATGGCAATGTCATTACCGGTTTAGGCGGCGCCGACAGCAACGCAAGCGACGGCAACCCGGACACGCAAGGCGCTGACGGTGCTGCAGTGACGAGCATCTCCTTTAAGGGCAATAGCGGCTTTGTCGGCGGGGAGACCGCTGGCACTTACGGAACTCTCATCCTCAATGCAGATGGCCGCTATTCCTACACCATCAATAACGAAAATATTGAGATTGCGGGTCTTGACCGGAACGATAGCCTGACAGAAGTTTTCGAATATACGATAACTGACGATGACGGCGACGAGTCGACTGCAACGCTCACCGTCACCATCCGCGGCAAGGACGATACCGTTGTCATCACCGGTCTCAATTCAGACGGCGCCGAAGCAACGGTGTCAGAGACCAATCTGGCCGACGGATCGGCCCCGGACAGCGATGCACTAATTCGCACCGGAAGCTTTACATTTGGCTCCGCCGACGGGTTGGCCAGTTTAACCATCGGTGGCCAGGCATTGTTCAACGGAGGCGTCATTCCCGGCTTGGTTATCGCAACAGATTACGGCATTTTGACTATCACCGATTTCGAGCCGATTTATGACTTGAATGATGACGTTGTCGGCGGAACGATTCGCTACAGCTATAAGCTAACAGACAACCTTCTTTTGCACACGGGTGCGAACGCAGATGCTCTGGCTGAATCATTCGCCGTCATAATCACCGATACCGATGGTACCTCTGCAACTTCCAGCCTGGACATTGTCATCACCGATGATGTGCCAATCGCAAGGGCAGAGCCGTCCATAACCGTGGCCGAAGATGCCTTGCCGATTACCGGCAATTTGCTGAGTAACGACTCGCTAGGTGCAGACGGCGCAACGGTCACCTCGGTCACTATTGACGGGGTTACAGTTGCTGTTTTGTCAACGGGAGTAACCAGTTACACAAATGCCCTGGGAACCTATACGTTCCAGGCGAGCGGCGATTGGACCTTCGATCCGGTGTCTGCATCAAGCACCGTTCCATTCATCGCAGACTTCACTTACACTATCACCGACGGCGACGGCGACAGTTCTACGGCGCAACAGCAAATCCGCATTGTCGATGGAGCTAATCCACAGGCGAGCGCGCCCCTTACCCTGGTGCTTGACGATCAGTATCTGGAAAATGGATCGACGCCGTCGCTAAACCAGCCTGTAACCGTGCAAGGACAAATTCAGTTTACACCGGGGTCAGACTTCATCGTGTCGATTATTTTCGGCGACATTTCCGGACTTGGAGGCGGCCTAACCTGGACACGCGAGTCCGACACCCAGATCATTGGGTGGGATGTCGATAAGCCGGTGGTCATTCTTGACCTGACCGTTGTGGGTACAACGGCAACTGTCGTTGCGACACTCGAATCCAATTACGCATTCCATCCGGATACCAATCTAGATGACCTGGCCGCCTTGGGTTCGGTAAATGTCATAGCGTCCGACAGCGACGGTGACCGGTCGGCCGGGACCGTCCAGATTTCGGTATCCGATGATATCCCGTCTATCACTGCGATTTCGCCTGTTGCAGGGCTACTGACAGTTGACGAGAGTAATCTGGCAGTCAATGCAACTGCCAATTTCGCGGCGTTGTTTGACGTGGTGATCGGGGCCGACCAGCCCGGTACGATGTCCTATGCCTTTCAAATCATCAATGGCTCGGGATTGTTTGACGTTGCTACAGGATCGGCGATTACTTTGCACGCGCTTGGCAATGTGCTTGAAGGACGGGTCGCCGGTTCAGGGGTTGTCGCCTTTCGCCTGACTGTTGCCACAAATGGTCAGGCCGTACTCGACCAAATTCGTGCATTTCGTCATTTCGATTCAACTAATTCCGATGATGTGGCGACTATCCCGGCCCCGCTCCTTCAACTCATAGCCACAGTGACAGATTCTGATGGGGATCAGGCTAGCGCGACAGTCAGCATAGGGGCTGCGCTGGTTTTCAAGGACGATGGGCCCTCGCTTGATGTTACGGGTGTGGATACCAACGCCATTTTATTGACCACGCAGGACGAGGATACGCGCGGTGCGGCTTTTGACGTTGCGACGGCAAATCTGTCCTCGGCATTTACCGTAGCTTCAGCCAATTATGGTGCCGACGGTTCTAATGGTGCGCCGGTCAACTGGACTTATGCACTTGCGCTCGGGACGGGTGCTGCTTCTTCCGGACTAACCAGCAATGGCGTTATCATTACCCTTGTGCTGGTGGCCGGCCAAATCGTGGCCAGCGCCGGCGGAGCGCCGGTGTTCACCGTGTCAGTCAACCCGGCTAATGGTGTTGTCACGCTAACGCAATTCGCTGAAATTGACCACCCGCTGCCGGGATCGGCTAGCAATTATGCAAGCCAACTGCTCGAACTGCCAGCTAACTTGATCGAGCTGCGCGGCACCGCGACGATTGTGGATGGCGATGGCGATAGCACATCTGACACGGTTGCAGTCGATCTCGGCGGGAATATCCGCTTTGCCGATGACGGGCCGTCAATTTCTGCGGGCAGCGAGGCACCTGTCCTGATTCTTGACGAAAGCTTTCTCGCGGTCGACGCGGTCGGCGATATGTCGGGCCTTTTTGCGACGTCGCTCGACTATGGAACCGATGGACCGGGCAGCGTTGCATATCAACTTGGCATTACCGCAGGTCCGAGCGGCCTTATCGATTCACTCACTGGCGAGGCGGTGATTCTGTCCATTGTCGGCGGCGTGATATTCGGCCGAACATCGGCTCATGAAGTATTCCGGATTTCAGTTGCGGCGAACGGTGCGGTGACTTTCGATCAGTCGCGCTCGATTATTCACAGCCCCGACAGCGGTCCTGATCAGGCCAGATTTCTCACAGGGGCCAATCTTATTACGCTGACAGCCATTGTCACCGATGGCGATGGCGATACGGCACAGTCAACCGTCGATATTACCGGCCGGTTTGCAATCAAGGATGATAAACCGGTCGCGATAAACGACGCAGACAATGTCGCCCGTGACGGTCAGATTTTCGCAGATGGCAACGTCTTGACTGGTCTTGGGGGTGTTGATGAAAACGGCACCGATGGAACCGCCGACAGCGCAGGCGCAGATGGCGGGATGACCGTATCGGCTGTGGCATTTGGAGCGGCAGTTGGAACGCTTGGCTCCGCGCTCGCGGGTGAACATGGTTCACTGATACTTTCCGCCAACGGTAGCTATCGTTACGATCTCGATATTCTGGATCCGGCGGTTATTGCGTTAGGTGCCAATGAGACACTGACCGACACCTTCACCTACACAGTGATGGATGCCGATGGCGACACATCCACAGCAACGATTACCATTTCCATTACAGGCGCAAATGATTTTCCGGTTGCACGGGCCGACACCAACTGGGTCCTGGACGGCATAAGCGGGTCCGACCCGACCGCCGTCGGCAATGTTTTGCAGGATATCAACCACACCGGCGCACCGTCAGGCATTTTTGCCGATGTGTCGGATAACGATCCTGATCTTGAGCCGATTACGGTTACATCGGCAGCAACCTATGTCGGAATATACGGCACCCTCGTCATCGCTGCTAACGGAGGATATACCTACACGCTCAACGAGGACAATGCAGCAGTCAATGCACTCGATGCCGGCCAGACGCTGACCGAAAGCTTCGCTTATACAATTAGCGATGGTTTGCTGTCGGTCAATTCGATGCTGAGCATTACGATTTTTGGCACGAACGACGCGCCAACGATTGGATCAGCGACTGCGCGTATTTCCGAAGAAGGGCTGCCGGGCGGCATAGCCGATAATGCGCCAAACGCGACGTTAGACACCACGAATAGCGTCACCTTAAGCGGCGTAGTTGCAATTGGCGATCTGGACACAGGTGAAACACTGGCGGCGACCCTGGGAAATCCGGGCGCTGTTTTAACAGCAGGCGGGGTGGCTGTTATCTGGAGCGGGATTAACACCGGCACCTTAGTGGGGTCCGTTGGCGGCAATGAAGTGATCCGCGTCACTCTGGCATCTAATGGCGCGTATACGGTCACATTGTCACGCTCAGTCGATCATGCGAATATTTTGCTCGAAGATTTGAAAGAATTCAATGTCCCGGTCTCAGTGTCGGATGGAACGATCACGACCACGAACCCAACCGCTATCCACATTATCATTGAAGATGACGCACCAACCGCCACGAGTGAAAACGGATCATCTTCGCAAGTACAGCAGGATGTCAACACGCTCTTCATACTCGATTTCAGCGACAGTATCGACGACGGCGAACTTGATGTCATGCTCGACGCCGTGAAGAATGCGCTGACGCAACTGGATTCGTCTGCATTAAGTGCACTCGCTATCAAATTTGTTATATTCTCGTCAGGTTCTTTTGCTTCACCGACCTTTACCGATGCGGCAAGCGCAAACGCGTACCTGAACTCGCTTAATCCCGCTGATGGCGGGACGCGGCCTGAGAACATCGGTCTAAATACCAATTACTCCTCCGCAATCGAGACAGCGCTGGCCAATTTCACCGCGCAACCGGGGGCAAGCAACCAGGTGTTTTTCTTGAGTGACGGTAATCCGAACCAAGGGGTCCAGTTCAGTCCCCCCAATCCTCCAATTCTACCTACCGTTATCAATTCGCTGGCCAATAACACGGCTTCGGAATGGAATGCTTTTGTTGACAACAACAATGTAAACGTCACCGTGATCGGGATCGATAACAATCCGTTACAGCCGCTCAATATTCAGCGTTTACGCGATGTCGATTTGAACGCAGCGCCCGACAATGAACCAATACTCGTCGATCAATTCGACGATCTGGTGGCAACGCTTTTGTCAGTCATTGTCCCAGCAGCCGTAGGCGGCGATCTGGACGCCAATGACGCTTATGGCGCGGACGGTGGTAGGCTCCTGTCGATAATGATAGGCTCGACTACATATACCTGGGATGGCGCTTCGAGCATTGCCATTTCTAGCGGTGGTGCAATTGCAGGCACCGTGTTGAGCGTGGCTACACCAATGGGCGGAACCTTGCAGCTTAACTTTGCAAATGGACAATATAATTATCAGCCACCGTCACCGATCACAGTGACCGCAACAGAAGTCTTCTCGTACACAATTGTTGATGGTGACGGCGACACGGCAACTGCTGCCTTATCTGTCACCATTGCTGCGCTTGCCCCACCCGTCGTTCTAGATTTGGACGGTGACAGTGTCGAATTTTTGTCCAGTTCTGCTGGCGTTCTGTTCGATTATAATGGTGACGGTATTGCTGAATCCACAGCATGGGTGGGTGCCGATGACGGGTTGCTGGTGCATGACAAAAACGGCGACGGTATCGTTAATGACGGATCAGAAATCATCTTTGCGCACAGCGGCCTGACCGATCTGCAAGGGCTTGCTGCCGATCATGATAGTAATGACGATGGTAAGCTTGATGCAAACGACATCGCTTTTGCCAAATTCGCAATATGGCATGACGCGGATAGCGATGGCGTAACTGACCCAGGTGAATTGCGATCACTGTCCGATGCGGGATTAACGAGCATCTCGCTCGTGTCCGATGGTCGCAGCTACACTGCGGCAAACGGAGAAGTCCGTGTCCATGGAGAGGCTTATTTCACGCGCGTCGATGGCAGTACAGGCAAGCTTGCGGACGCTGCCTTTGCAACGAACTTTGCCAATGAACCGCAACGTGTTCTATCGACCGCGTCGAATGGTCTGGCAACCGCTATGGTGGCGGCCGGACTCGTAGCAGTGCTTCCGCTCGCCGCGAAAGAACATGGCGGTCCCGACGTCGTAAATCTCATGACAGTCGCAGACGATGCCCCTACTTTGGGCCAAATGGTAGCACCGACCACCATCGAGGCTGTTACGGATCCCGAACTTTCGCTTAATGTAATTGGCACTGGTCTGGTTGAAAATAACGGACCGGCCGCACAATCGCACTTGGATGGCAGAGATCACGAATTCAGCGGAGGGCCGCTCGTTGTAGACCTCGAAGATGTCGTGCCTCCCAAAGTCACGGACGAAGGGGAGGCTTCGTCCGAACCTGCACAAAGTGCATCTCAATTAGAGCCCTTCGCCTCGGCGGGAGACCAGGTGCTACTGTTGACCGCAGCACAGCAAGTCAGCGGCCTGACCGTGGATGAAGTTACAGAAATCGTAGGGGACGCAATCGAAGGCCGAACGATCGATCTCGACGCCGTCCTAGCAAGCTATGTCGGTCAGGAACAACCTCATCAGCCTTTATTATCTCAAGATATCATAGGGTGGGATTTCACCACTGACGGCGGGATGCCCGGAGGTAATCTGTTCGTATCCGACATCGCCGGACAGCAAGTCATGGCCCAAATGGAACAGATTGCAACATCGGGCCACGCATAGTCGGGCATAATTTTAACGGCAAGTAGCAGAATACAATCAAGGAAAAACATTAAATTACAGAAGTATAATAAATCATCCTCGCCACTCGACTTCGGTTGACGGACATAAACAAGGGGGAGTAATCATGCAGAGAAGTCAAAAATTAAAGGCACTTTTTATAGCTACCGCGATGGCAGCTTTACCGACAGCGGCGTGGTGTGAACGGATCGAGCTAAAAACGGCTGTGGAAACCGCGATGCAGACGCATCCGGAAATCAACCAGGCCGCCGAAAATAAGACTGCCATCGAATTCGAACGCGAACAGGCGCAGGGGATGTTCCTGCCGCGCGTTTCGGTCGAGGGATCGGTCGGCATCAGGCGGCTGGAAAATGCCACGCGCAAGTCGCTGGGCATCGCCAACGATAAACTTTACCCAATGGAAGGCGGATTGCGTGTCGAGCAGATCGTGTTCGACGGCGGCAGCCGCAGCAGCGAACTGAAACGACAGGCGTCGCGAACCGATGGTGCGGCATTTCGCGTCGAGGAGCGCGCTCAATTCGTCGCACTTCAGGTATCGCGCCAGTATCTCGATTACCTCCTTCAGCAAAGGATCGTTGCGGCATCGGAGGACAATATCAGCTTCCACGAACGCCTCGTCGGCGACTTGCGCGAAGGCGTAACCAAAGGCTCAATCAGCATTGCCGACCAGCAACAAGCCGAGGAACGGCAGCAAGCCGCGCGGGCACGCTTGACCGAAGCCAACCAGGACATGGTCAACACCGCTGCATCGTTCCGCACGCTGACCGGACTAGACCTAGTCGATGGGGCGATGTTGCCACCATCTCTCGGCGAGAGCATCCCGGGGAGCCTCGAAGAATCCATTGCGCTAGCGCGCGCGGAAAACCCGCGCGTGCGCGAAGCACAAGCAGACCTCGACGCGGCCCATGCAATGGTGCGCAAGGCCAAAGCCGATGTCGCACCGACCGTATCGCTCGAAGGTAATGCCCGGATAGGCGATGATATCGACGGGTTCCGTGGCGAAACCAACGATTTGCAAGGCGGGTTGGTGATGCGTTGGGATATATTCAACGGCGGTATCAACCGTGCCAAAATCCAGGAGATGTACCGTCGCGAACGCGAATCGCAATTCAGGCTCGACCAGATGGTGCGTGAGGCCGAAGAAGATGTCCGTGTAGCCTGGAATGCGTGGGACAGCCAAGGCAAACTGGTTAAGGAACTTGATGCGCAAAGCACGGTTTCGGACGATCTGCTGAGATCCTATCGTGCGCAGTTCAACGTCGGCCGACGTTCTCTTCTAGATGTCCTCGATGCACAGAATACCCGCTACAATGTGCAGGTCCGCGCTGAAACTGCGCGGTTTGCCCAATTTTTTGCTGAGTTCAAACTGCTAGCGGCTCAAAATGCGTTGCTCCGCGCGATGCAAGTCGAGCCGCCCAAAGCGGCAATAGCGACGGCACGCGCGCGCTTTAAGGTTGAACCTACCAAAGCACTAGACAACGAATTGTTGCGTGACCCACGATGACGCATTTGGCCGATCAGATAAGTACGCGCCGATGGGACGCGCAGGATGGATCAGTTGATTTCGATGCCTGGCATTCGCAACCCCCCGCGGAAGACGAATTGTTGGCATCGGTCGCAGTATTAGCCGAGATATTCGAACGACCCTTTGCAGAAGCAAGAATAAAGCGCGGCATTGCCCTCAATGACGACGGTTCTGTCCCACTCGACCAACTTGATCAGGCAATCGAACGTATCGGGTTACGCTGCAACCTCCTTACACGGCCGCTCGCTGCCTGGAACGCAAACGACGTGCCGGCTATATTATTTTTGAAAAGCGGGCGACCGGTTATTTTAACGGAACTTGATGCCGGCCTATGCCGCTTAAAGCTTCCGGCGACCCGGCAAGAAATGCAGATTGACCGCAATTCTCTCGAAGCGGTGTTTTCAGGTCAGGGCGTTATTGTTCGGCACGACCCGACACGGGATTCAGCGCGAGAACGGCCTTGGGAAAAGGTCCGGCGAAACCACTGGTTCTGGAGCGAAGTTTGGAAAGAACGCGACCAATATTTCTACGTCCTGCTCGCGTCTCTTTTCATAAATCTGCTGGCATTTGCTCTGCCACTTTTCACGATGAATGTTTATGATCGGATCATCCCAAACAAGGCAGCGACGAGCTTGTGGGTGTTGGCATTAGGTGCACTGTTCGCAATCGGCGTCGAATACAGCATTAGGCTCGCGCGCTCAGGTCTTGTGGATGAAGTTGGACGCAGTATCGACGCTCGCATTTCACAACGGCTGCTAGATAAGGTGTTGAATCTCCCACTCGCAACCCAGCGCGGCAGTACAGGAGCGTTGGCGAGGCGGGTGACCGAATATGAACAGGTACGCGATTTTTTTGCGTCAACAACGGTAGTGCTGACTACCGACATTCTGTTCATGTTCGTCTTTATCGCGCTAATAGCCGTTCTGGGAGGCTGGCTCGCGGTTATTCCCTTTATCGCGATGGCCATTATGTTGGGCATGGGCTGGATATTGCAAAAAAGGATGAGCGAGGCGGTGCAAAACGCGCATGCCGATGCCAGCTTGTTGCAAACGACATTGTTTGAATCGATTAGCAGCCTCGAGACAGTAAAAGCATGCCGGGCCGAAGGCAAAATGATGAGCAAATGGCGGCGTGTTTCCGCGTCGCATGCCCACACACAGGAGGAAATGCGCAGGTTAACGGCAACTGCAGTCAACTTGGCAACAATGTGCCAGCAGGGCACAAACGTCGCACTCGTCATCGGCGGCTTCTACCTTTTCAATGCCGGAATGGTGTCAATGGGCGCAATCATCGCCATTGTAATGTTGGCCAGCAGGTCGCTTGCACCTGTCGGACAACTGGCGTTTTTAATGACGCGCGGTCGGCAGGCGTTTGTAACACTGAACAGCCTGCAATTACTTATGGACCAACAGGATGAGCGCGACAAAGGCAGCCGCTCCATTACGCCTGAAGTTCGCGAAGGGCACCTTCATTTCGACCATGTTGGCTTTAGTTATCCCGAGGCAGGTCGCGAGACGCTGGCCGACATCAACCTGACCATTAAACCCGGCGAGCGAATTGGCTTGATCGGTCGTGTCGCGTCGGGCAAATCGACTCTTGGCCGGCTTATTTGCGGTCTCTACGATCCGACTGCAGGTAGTTATAGCATTGATGGCTTAGACAGCCGCCAGCATCATCCGCACGAACTTCGCGCTAATATGCGCTATGTCGGCCAGGATGCGGAACTCTTCAGTGGAACGATCCGCGAAAACTTGATGATCGGCGCAACAGCGGCCAGCGATACCGAAATCGTCGATGCCGTAATGCGGTCTGGAGCCGACAGTTTCCTGGGCCGTGACGCGACAGGCTTCGATTATTATATTGGCGAACGTGGCAGCCGGTTGTCAGGTGGGCAGCGTAGCTTCCTCGTACTTGCTCGCGCGCTCATAGACCCGCCCAAAGTACTCTTTCTCGATGAACCGACCGGCGCGATGGACACGCACAGCGAAAAGCACTTCGTCGAGCGGCTGCAATCCTCCCTGATCGATGGCCAGACGCTCATCATAGCAACGCACCGGGTCGCCGTGCTAAATATCGTCGACCGGCTGATCGTGATGGACGGCGGACGCATCGTTGCAGATGGACCGCGTGACAAGATACTGCAAAGCGCAGGCTTCGAATGAGCGCCACTGCATCCTTTGGACCCGGGAGCCGAGCAACGGGGTATAACAATGGCACGCTGACCTGGCTCGCGGCAGTGTTGCTTGTCGTTTCGCTGCTGACATCCGAGACAGTGTGGGCACAATTCCTCGAGCTGGTTGATGCGGAAGACAATGCCTACGCCGAAAAAGAAGATGCCATGGAGATTTCGGAGCGCGAGAAGCAGTCGCTGATCAAGCTGACCGACAATCCCGAGGCCGGATTGAAATTGTCGCCAGTCGAAGCTACTGAACGCAATGAAGCCCTGCCGTTCAGCGACATCCTGTCAACTTCGGCTCGACCATTCCAGTTGCTCAACCAGAATAACGGCACGGGGGCGACCGCACTACGATGCCTGACCCAAGCGGTTTACTACGAAGCCGCCTTTGAGCCGTTGCAAGGGCGACGCGCGGTAGCGCAAGTGGTGCTTAACAGAGTGCGACATCCTGCTTATCCAAATTCGGTATGCGGCGTCGTCTATCAAGGCGTGAACCGCCGGGTGTGCCAGTTTAGCTTTACCTGTGATGGATCACTCAGCCGGCGGCCGAACCCCGCGGCTTGGGCGGAAGCCGAGACGGTTGCTCGCGAAGCGCTAAACGGCCGTGTCGAGGACCGCGTTGGCTATGCAACGCATTACCATGCCAACTATGTTTCGCCGTACTGGGCACCAAAGCTAGTCAAGCTTGCCAAGATCGGCGCTCATATCTTTTATCGCTGGCCGGGCAGTTGGGGCCAGCCCAAGTCGTTTTCAGATCGTTATTCGGCCGCCGAGGCAATACCCGCTATACTGCCGCGGTCGCTTGTCCGCAAAGGGGCATCAGGCGATACTACCGAAGTCCAATCCCTGAATTTTGCTGACGAACGTTTAACTAGAAATCTCGCAGCCGAGAGCCGCGCGGAAACGGATGTGGGTGGGCGGCTGGATATGTCCAAGGGATGGACCGCCAGTATTCCGGAACCTGAAGAAACCATTCGTTCGGCGAGCATGATCGCACGGCAGCAATCGGGTGAATATGATGTTGAAACAAAGGGGGGGGGATCATGATCCGAACGCGGCCATATGTTGGGGCACGCCGGGTTATTTTAACCAGCGGAGTGGGGCTGTTTGTATTTTTTAGCTGGGCAAGCTTCGCTCGTGTTGATGAGGTAACTCGCGGCCAGGGACGGGTCATCCCGTCGAGTAAGGCACAAATTGTGCAATCTTCAGAACCTGCTTCGATCCAGAATATTGTTGTTCGATCTGGCCAAGCGGTACGCAAGGGGCAATTGCTTGTCAGACTTGATGATACCGAGTCTTCCTCGCAACTCGGCCAAATCGCGGCTGAAAACCGGTCGCTTACCGCGCGGGCGGACCGACTCTCTCGCGAAGGTGCAGGAGGAATGGGCGGGGTCAACTGCACCGATGCAAATCAGGCCGAGTGCGATCAGGAAGCAGCGTTACAATCAGTCAGGGCTGCAGCTTTGCGTAGCCGGAAGTCTGCGCTCAACGCTGCCGTCGAGCAACGTCGGCGAGACTATGGCGAAGCGCAAGCAACAATCGAATCGCTTCGGGCGAGCCTAAAACTGGCTCAGGGACAAGTCGGCATCTTGACCCCGCTTGCCGCCAAGTCGATTGTGCCGCAAACCGAATTGATGGACGCTCAGCGCGATGCGAGCGAAATCCAGGGTAAGCTCGCCGCCGCCCAGCAAGCCGCTTCGCGGGCACAGGCGGGAATCAGCGAAGCGCTGGCGCAGGCTTCCGAAGCGGGGCTGCAATTCAGACAGGAAGCATTGAATGAACGCAGCCAACTGGTTGCCAAGATGGCGGTTAACTCTGAATCACTTCGTGGTGCAGCCGGACGCGTACAACGCAGCGAGATCCGTTCGCCGGTTGACGGTATCGTTAATGACATTCAAGTGACGACCGTGGGCGGCTTCGTGCAGGCAGGGCAGAAAATCTTGCAAGTTGTACCGATAGGCGACAAACTGCTGGTCGAAGCTAGGGTTAGTCCTCGGGACATCGCCTTCATCAAGGTAAACGATCGCGCCAATGTAAAGGTTACAGCTTACGACTTTGCCGTTTATGGCGGGTTGAGCGGTCGCGTAGTGCAGATATCAGCAGACAGCATTTACGATGAGGTTGCAAAGGAGGCCTATTTCAGCGTTGTAGTTGAAACAGACCGAGCCTTCCTTGAAAGCGGCAAACGCCGCCTACCAATTGGCCCGGGAATGATTTGCGACGTCGAAATCGTGACTGGCAAGAAAAGCATATTGAGCTACCTGCTGAAGCCAATTTCTCGTGCACGGTCGGAAGCGCTTAATGAAAGATAGTCAAAAGCGCTGTTGTCCTGCCGGTACGATAAGGTGTGGGCTCCCGTCAGGCTGCCCTGACTATGTTTGTTTGCATTTTGGTCGTGGCTGGCGTGGGGTTCATGTCGGTTAGTGCAAGCTGAACCGGGGTGCCGACCCCGCGCTTTACTGCCCAGGTTGCAGCCTGCGTGCGGTTATCGACCTCGAGTTTGCGCAGTATCGCTTTCACGTGCACCTTGACCGTCGCCTCGCATATGTCAAATTGGCGCGCAATGACTTTATTGGGCATGCCCAACATAATGCTTTCGAGAATCTCGATTTCGCGAGAGGAAAGGCCCATGGAGGTAGCACAGGCCTTCCAGTCGCCGCTATAATTGGTCGGCGCACAATTAGTCAGATTTGCCGCCAGTTGCGACGGGAAAACTTTCTCGCCCATTGCAACCAGATAGATCGATTCAATCAACGGACCGCAGGAAATCTCTTTAATAATGACACCATCAACGCCGATCTGGAACGCCAGTGCAACGTGCTCAAAGACATATTGATCGGCTAACAGAACCAACCGCGATTTTGACTTTACGGCTGCAATGGCTCGGCATGTCTCAAGGCCACCCTCTTCGACGCTGTCGTCGACGATTACGACATGCGTACAGTCGTCCGTTGCTGGTGAGGCGAGCGACTCAATAATCGACCGAGCGTCGGAGACAGATTCCTTGATGTGAACCTTGTCGCAAGAAAGTATCTGCCGAAGACCTTCCCTTGCGATTTCGTTTTTCCCCGCCAGAGAAATTTCTATCCGTTGTTGCATTTCGCCTCTCCCCTGAAATTCAGTGATTGGCGACCCATTTTTTCGAATTCAGGATGATTGTCCTATCGTCGGAATGTCCCCCCGTCGACGAACTCGCCCTGCAGTGTTTTCCACACGTTATTCACAGCCTAAAATTGCCTGACTTGCAATAGGCCTCAACACTCCCACCACTTACTATACCAAATACCTACTCTACCTCCAAAGTAGTAATTAAGCATGTTTTGAGGCGACAGAGCACAACCTACTTACCCGAAAAAATGTGTCAATTCATAGTTGTGATGACAATTTGCACTATTTCGGGTTCTCTCTCCATCAGCAACCTGAGCATCAAATCGTCCCCGATATGACTAATCTCAGCAAGCAGGAATTAACCATAAATGTTAATCGATTGCAAGTAAAAGTGGTAGAGTTCGAGAAGAGTTTTCGCGACCAAATATCGCCGGGTAGCAGCAACCTTCTTCTGTCCCACAGGTAAGCTATTGCCCTTTGGCTACCATCATCAGGCCTTACTTCCCTTGACGTGCAAGTTGCGGAGCTCCGGATTTGGCGAAATTGAAAGCAGCAAATAGAAACGTCGTGACGAGTGGCTCAAAACGAATTGCTGCGCTGTGTTAGATAAGATGCAACTAGGAGAATTTGGCATCCATCGATGAACCCCGGGATGCACAAACTGGCATGGGTCGTATATTTTTTTAGCGGCAGTCCGCATCTGGGGACATGCGACGACCAAACCCTGACTTATGCTCGTATTCTTCTTTTTGTTTCGGGCAAAGAAAAATGGCACAAGATTTGGATTTCGACTGGACAGAGGCCGAACTCGTTATTCATCCAGTTCAAGCAGTGGTTGTCTATCCTGCTCAAAACGGCGTCGTTATCCGGCAGCAGAAATCGTTAGCGCGCGACC
>JANPKN010000311.1:0-8046 GCA_031426075.1 Sphingomonadaceae bacterium | reverse complement strand
CCGCCGCTTCCTATGCGGGCACCTTGGGACTGAAGAATGCTGTTAAAGCATTGGATAAAGCGACCAAGGAAATCTACGGCGGCGATGAATATATGACGAAACTTGCCGAGACTAGCGTCAACATCGAAGCAAAAGACGACTGAAACCCGAGGCGCCAACCCGATAAGTTGGCGCCCGGATTTTTTGAACCGGTTCGACCGGCCCTGCGTAGCATCTGAATTAACGCCCGCGTGCTCGTGTTTGAAGTCGGGCATCCCACATCAGCGGCAGACCCCTGACTAACAACGGTGATGCGCGGAACTGTGCCGTTATTTGTCTAAACGCTTGGCCATCTTGCGCTGTCGCGTTTCAAGATCATCCGGCGTTGTTCCCGGGTACCGGCTTTTGTGCTGGGAACCCAAACCGAGGTCAACGGGCGTCGCCGGAATATTTCAAGACCCACAAATTTCTTGAACATGATGTCATGCGCCAATGAATTTTCTATACAATACAAACACCTACAACAAGAGCAACCGACAGGCCTTAATCAGAAAAGGCGTGAAAAATGAAGAACATGACATCAGTTGTCCTTGCAACATTTCTGGCAACAGGTGCGGTTGCCCAGGAATCCACGATCACTCCTGCGGTTCAGGCTGAATCACAGCTACCAGGTGTTGTCGTACCCGCGAACACGGAAATTATCTTGCGTATGTCGGACGAACTGACTTCAAAGGGTGGAAAAATTAAAGCTGGCCATATGTTCCGCCTCACTGTTGCCTATGATGTTCGTGTTCAGGGCAAGGTCGTGATCCCAAACGGCACCATGGCTGTTGGTGAAGTGACGATGCGTACTGGAAAAGGCGTCATGGGGAAATCGGGCAAAATGGAGGTCGAGCTTCGGCACGTCGATCTAAATGGTCGTAGAATTCCCATTAACGGGAAATTTAGGCAAGAAGGCGAGGGTAATACTCTTGCAGCAGTGGGGGCAATTTTGCTGAGCGCTCCGTTGCTCTTCGTCACCGGGAAAAGCGCTGTCATCCCACGTGGACGAGAACTGACAGGATATACAGTCGTTGAGGAAAATATTCCGATCATTTGACCTAGGGATGGCGGTTCGTATTGGCCCGCAAACGATTCGCCATCATCTCATTTCATGCAGGCGCAGTTGAGTACATAAGTCACTACGGCGATGTCAGCAGCTGCGATTGCATTATCAGGCGCGCAACGGGAAACTGGACCCATCCCAAAGGATGGCGCAAGGATCTATTCGTTTATTGATCAGTTACCAGCAAGGCTGTGTACTGGTTGAAAGACCGTGATGATAGTGATGGTCAAGGAACGAGCAAAAAAAGCCCCGCCGTTTCGGGCAGGGCTTTTTCAAATCAAAAACTCTGTCTGTATCAAGCGAAGCGGACGCGTGGACCAGATTGGGTTTTGCGGCGCAACGAAAAGCCGACGCCAGCCATTCCAAGCATCATCATCATCCACGTGGCTGGCTCAGGTACGGCCGCCGTAACGGATATCTCGTCAAGACCAAAGTCGTTGCCTGAAGCCGCGCTTACGTCAGTAAAGATGGATAAGCTTGTCGACGTGCTGGTTGCAACGAAACTGCCCGTAAATGGCGTCCATGTGCCCGTCGAACCTAACACTCCCGACGTCGCAATCGTCTGTGGTGTCCCATTGCTACCGATCGAGATGATCAGTGGCGATACATTCGGGCCGCCATAAGAGGCATTGCAGCAAACATTCACTGCCATTGCGGAAAAGTCGTACAACCGACCGATTTCCAGCCCAGTGATAATCTGCATCCAAACGGGAGCGTCGCTTTTCGAGCTGCCATTTGCGATGAGAAAATTATTGCCTGCAAAAGCACCAACATTTGCCCATGAAGGGTGCTGATTGGCTGCGTTCGAAGCAACTGTGTACGTATTTTCAGGAACCATGAGATTCGCATTCGGCGCAACATAATTATAGGTGCTGGTAAAGCCAGAGTTACCGGCTTCAAATCCGCCGTTGGTCACCAGATTCGTGGCTGCCAAAGACGGGCTCGCAAAGGCCAAAGCGGCCAATAAAATGAGTGGTTTATGCATTGGAGATACCCCTAAAGTGGACTTATTTTTTGCGACCCACTTCTTAGTTAGGTCGCAGCTAGCATAGTTAACTCTTTGTTAGGAGTCGTTTAAACGACATGTCCTGAAATGAGGCAGAATTGGCTATCACAGGCGCTCGCCGCCGCGACTTGGGATATAAAGACGATCAGTCCTATCAGGATCGCACCGGATATTATTTCAAACGAAAATCAAGTTTCCGTACAATAACGAAATTTTCTCCAACGGCGTTTGTGCAATTTACGGCGCCGGTGGAAAGCACCACGTAAGGCCGTCAATCTCGCAATTAACGGCCTTCTACGAAGTTAATTTCCAACTTCAGGCGAGCGCGGAGAGCGTTTTCGGAAGTCTGCGCTTCGCTCTCATTGCACCGCCAACGGCACCAAAACCAAGAAGCATCAGCGCCCATGTCGAAGGCTCAGGGACCGCACCTACACCTGTTGTGTACAAAACGGCATTGGAAAAGCCTTGAGTATCGTCAAGAGCGACAAACTGCGCCCCGGCGCTTCCAAAATCAAAAAGCCAGAACAGCGATACATTTCCGGCGTCTCCCGCAACGTTTCCGAAGTGGGCACCGATGACTGTGGAACCGTACAGGGTCTTTCCAAAGTTCATTTGATTAATGTTGGATAGTGATTCTATCTTGAATTCTGGATCAAGTGCAGCCCAATTGCCATCGAATACGAAGTCACCTGGCAATGAGGCGATCGCTTCTTGCTGATTAGCAATGTCAATCGCGCTGCCATTCAACAAGTTACCACTGTAATAACCAGCACAGGCCACAGCGTCAGGATTAGTCAGTGTTTTGTCGCACGCCGATACGATGGTTAACGCCGCCTGCGCGGGCACAGCAACAGACGCTGCTGCCAAGAGCGCTCCGATAATCGCACTCTTTACTATAAAAGATTTAGACATAGCTTACTCCAATTCAAACGATGATGTTTATGCTTATGGAGCGACCCGCCGTATCTTCGGCAGTGGTTTACTTAAAACTATTAACACTTTGTAAAAGATTCGCAGAGTCGTATTTTCAGCACCTTACTATTCTCTATTTCCGTCACGGAACAAGTTAACCATTGCGCCGCAAGGGCCAGATACTTGTCGCGTATCGAAACTTCACGCGCATTAACTTCACGGGCTTGGTAATCAAAAATTCAACGTCCGCCACGAAACCGCGAGGCTAGCCCCACTAGAGCGGTTTGATCCCCAAGATTAGTATCCCGTAACTCACAACCTCGGGTCACAACTCGGGATATCGAAAATTAAGGCATTAAGTTAATCAGGTTTTCTACTTAGGTGAGCGGTCTACCGACGTAGGGCGAAGTCACCGACAATTGTCTAAATTGTGGGATTCTCAACGTGTAGTGTGCGAATTCCCTATGGGTGAGGCACAAGTCTAATGTTGCCGTCACCTACGGATCCACCCCTCGGTCGATAGAAAGGACGCCAGTGATGATGAGTCATCAGGGGCACAAGCGGATGGAAGCAATGCGTTAGCAGTGCCAACAGTCAACAATGTAGAAAATTGGAATTTTTGGGTTTTACCCGCTCTTGGACCGACACGTTTTGCTGCGTATATGCGATGCAAGGAAAAATGGTGCCGGCTACAAGGTTCGAACTCGTGACCCCCTGATTACAAATCAGGTGCTCTACCAACTGAGCTAAGCCGGCACTCGGCGCGTCCCATAGCGTCAAATGACTCCAAAGGTCCAGCCCTCAGTTGAAGCAATTTCGCAATTTAATGATTTTGGTGCCCAATTTTGAGGATTTCCAGCAACATTCCGCAGCCATGCCGCCGTAATAAGTGCGTCGGTGGCATGGTCGGTGTACCGTTGAAGCGGTTCGTGCGGTTTTGACCCAAGGGCCTTCAACGCGGTGTCGAGCGCGCCTGCGTCGCGAATTTTGCTGCGTCCCTTGGCCACACCAGCCGCGCGGGCGGCGATTGTCGTGTAAATTTCCACAACGACGGTTCCGTTTGCGGGAACCGGATCGAATGGCCAGATCGCCACCCGGTCGCACACATGGTTGAGAAAACGCATGCCGGCAAAGCTGGCTTTTGCGACTTGGGACGCGCCGATGGCGTCGTACACGGTCGACGTTTTGCCGCTACTGTTCCTGTTCAATATCTCGCATTGGCGCCAGAACAGGAAATCGGCTTTCGTGCCGTCAGCCGCGCCGAAATAGAAATGCCGACGGTGGTGATTTTCGAGGAAGGATACAGCGCCCAGATCGGGATCATCGCAGATATGATCAACATACGCCCAAAATTCCCTGGCGGAGGAGGGCAGGTCGTCGCCGGGAAGATAACTCCCGCGTTCAATCAATGGCGGGGCAAAGCTGAAGTCGAAGCCTATGAGCAGGTCATCATTCTGGGCCAGTAGCCAGTCGGCCACGGCCTGACGCGACCAAACCTTATCGGGCGGCGTTACGAGGCGTGGCGGACCGTCTCCAATGTCGCAGACCGCTAATGCGATGCCGGGGTGCCGACTGCCTTTCGCGCCAGACCAATCGGCGCAGGCAAATCTCGAAAAGGAACGCATCAGCTTGCGTCTGGCTCCGTGTTACGTGCGCGCAGTCTGTCCCAATATTGCATCCGTTCAATAATCTTGCGTTCAAAACCGCGTTCCACTGGTTGATAGAGTTGAGTGGGCGTCAACGCGTCCGGCCAGTAATTTGCGCCGGAAAACCCGTCTGCTCTGTCATGGTCATAAGCATAGCCCGCACCATAGCCGATATCCTTCATCAGCTTTGTCGGTGCATTCAGGATATGCGCGGGCGGCATGAGCGAACCTGAATCGCGCGCCATTTTCCACGCGGATTTTTGCGCCTTGTAAGCTGCGTTGGATTTGGGCGCGGTTGCCAGATAGAGGCATGCTTGAACAATTGCGACTTCGCCCTCGGGACTGCCCAGAAATTCATAAGCCTGTTTGGCAGCGAGGCACTGCACAAGCGCCTGTGGGTCAGCAAGTCCAATATCCTCGCTGGCAAAGCGCACCAAGCGGCGCAGCACATATAGCGGCTCTTCGCCTGCCACCAACATACGCGCCATCCAATATAATGCTGCTTGCGGGTCGGAGCCCCGCAAGCTTTTGTGCAGCGCCGATATGAGATTGTAATGCCCTTCGCGATCCTTGTCATAAACGGGCATCCGCCGTTGCAGCAATGCCGCCATGGCTTGCGGATCAAGGGGTTTTTCGATGTGGATTGCGAACAATGTTTCGGCCTGATTAAGCAGAAAGCGGCCATCCCCGTCGGCGCTTGAAATCAAGGCCGAGCGGGCGTCATCGGTAATCGGCAAGGGGCGGTCCATAACGGCCTCGGCTCGGGTCAGCAGTGTCGACAAGGCGGTGTCGCCAAGGCGTTGCAGGACCATCACCTGCGTTCGCGAGAGCAAAGCGGCGTTAAGCTCGAACGATGGATTCTCGGTCGTTGCGCCGACAAGCGTGACTACACCGCTTTCCACAAAGGGTAGAAATCCGTCCTGTTGGGCGCGGTTGAAGCGGTGGATTTCGTCCACGAACAGCAAGGTCTGTTTGCCCGTCCGGGCCATTGTTTCCGCCTCGGCAAATGCTTTTTTGAGGTCAGCCACGCCTGAGAACACGGCGGAGATGGGCTTATAATGCATATCGACTGCTTCGGCCAAAAGCCGTGCGATGCTTGTTTTGCCAGTACCTGGTGGGCCCCAGAGGATCATCGACGATAATTTACCCGCTGCGACCATGCGGCCAATGGCGCCTTCGGGACCTGTCAGATGTTCCTGACCAATAACCTCCTCCAGTCTGGCAGGCCGAAGCTGGTCGGCCAAAGGAGCGTTTTCGGGCGCGCGCGCATGGACGTGTGGACTATCTCCAAACAGATCGCTCATGTGTCATTTCCGTTCCGCTGAGCATTACGGCGTAACCATGATTGCATTCGATACGTTCCCGGTTGCGCGTGTGCGCTTGGCATAGGCTTAACGCGTAGCAATGGCACGCGCAGCACGTTGGCGAATGAGGCGGATATACGTGTCGGCGACGGTCTGGTTGATCGCGTCCCAGCTGAAATCGAGCGAGCGTTGCTCGCCAGCGGCCCCATGTTGCGCGCGCAAAGTCGGGTCGGTGCAATAGAGTTGAAGTACATCGGCGAATTTCTGGATTGCGCCGGGCGTGATGAGGCGGCCTGAGACATTGTCCTGCACAAGGCTCTGGCTGCCGGTGGCCTTGGCCGCCACGACTGGCAGGCCACATGCCATGGCCTCCAACGTCACATTGCCAAAGGTCTCTGTGACGCTTGGGTTGAATAACAGGTCCATGCAAGCGACTGCGCGGCCAAGATCCTGTCCACCTTGAAATCCGACAAAACGGGCGTGGGGCAGACGACTTTCGAACCAGCCACGTGCAGGGCCTTCGCCGATCACCATCACCTGATGTGGCACATTGCGCCGACGCAATTGGTCAATGGCGTCCGAAAAGACGTCGAGGCCCTTTTCCATGACCAGGCGACCAAGAAAACCAATCACGACGGGTTCGTCTGTGATATCCTGCGCGCGGCGCCATTCAAGGTCACGGCGGCCTGAGTTGAAGATGTCACGATCAACCCCACGTGACCAAATATCGATGTCATAGTTCATTCGCTGCTCACGCAGGACCTGAGCAAAGCTCTCAGATGGCGCAACTAGCGCGTCGCATTGGCGGTACAGGCGGCGCAGCCAAGCCTCAACCAAAGGTTCGGCAAAGGACATGTTGTAATAGCGAAAATAGGTTTCAAAGCGCGTGTGCACCGAAGACAGCACAGGAAGGTTGCGACTGCGTGCCCATTTTACGGCTTTACGTGCCACTCGGTCCGGGCTTGAAATGTGGACGACGTTGGGCGCGAAAGCATCCAGATCGCGTTTCACCTTTGGCGACAGCGTCAACGGAAGCCGATATTCAGGACGAAATGGTATGGCGATTGACGGCACGCTCACGACATCTCCCGTCGCGACGAATGCAGGTTCATCAACCGTGGGGGAGTATATCCGCACCGCAGCGCCTTGGCTCAGCAAATAGCCCACAAGCCGGTTCAGAGCCTGATTAGCACCATCACGCACATAATTATAATTGCCGCTGAAAAGCGCAATACGAAGGTCGCTCGTCTGCATCGCTGCGCTTTTATCGGCGGCAACGCAAAATGCCAATGGGAATGGTGCATTTGGTGCGATATGATTGCTGCATGATATTGAGCCAAATTGATGTTTTGCTTATCGGTCGGCCAAAGCCCTTTCGCGCCGATGGTACGATGAGCGCGATGGCGCGGGAGCCAGTTGACCGTCCGGTGCTTCTGCGCAAGCTTGGTTTTGAAGGCGACGAGGTCGCCGATCCGACGGTGCATGGCGGCGTGGACAAGGCGGTACATTTTTATCCCGCCGAACATTATCCGAAATGGATTGCCCATTTTGCCGGCGACGGCTTTGCATTACCGTTACTTGATCAGGCGGGCGCATTCGGTGAAAATATAAGTGCGTCGGGACTGACCGAGGATAGCTTGCGCATTGGCGACCGGTTTCGCATCGGCCGGGCGCTGGTTGAGGTTGCCCAAGGGCGGCAGCCATGCTGGAAACTTGATCATCATTTCGGCGTGCACGGTCTGTCTGGCGCAGTGATCGGCAGCGGCCGTTGCGGCGGATATTTCCGTGTCATTGAAGAAGGCGAAGTGGCACCGGGTGACACGATCGATCAAGTGCATCAGGCAGGGCATGACTGGACCGTGGCGCGGACGTTTGAGCTGCTGATTGCCGGCGGGCACAAGGCCGCGGACGCGCTACCTGCTTTGCAGTTGCTTGGACAGCTTGAGACACTGGCTGAGACCTGGCGAATTCGGGCTGCTAAACTTGCAGCACAGCATCCGTCAAACAGCTAAACTCGCGCTTATTCGCCTACTTCGTCCTTATCATGGACGGGCGCGTAAAGCCGAATTCGTGTGACCCGCTTCTCATCCGCCT
>JANPKN010000310.1:0-14270 GCA_031426075.1 Sphingomonadaceae bacterium | reverse complement strand
CGTCCCCAATATGGTGGCGGCCATGTATAAAGGCTTGGACCCCCGCCTCATTGGCGCAGCGGGCCGCTCTGTCCTTGCGCATCTCATTGACCTGCAAAATCAGGGGCGAGTGGGCGCGCAAGGCGATGGTTGGCATCTCATTGCAGAAGCTTGATGCGCGCCTGAGAGCGTGGTATTTATTCGGGCGGGTCGCGAAGTCTCAACTTTGGGGGGAGGACGTCGCATGGCTACTTTAGCTCCGGCACAATCGCACACACGCGAGGCCGACCATTTTTTTCGCACACTCGCCATATTGATGGCGCTGACTGTCGTTGCGGGTTTTTCATTTCAGTTTTTGGCTGGGCGTTCCAGCTTTGCTGCGAGGCCTCTTGTACATTTACACGGAATTGCATTCATGGCTTGGGTCGGCCTGTTTGTAACGCAGGCGTGGCTTGCGACGCATGGGCCGATTTCTTTGCACCGGCGATTGGGCTGGATTGGCGCGGGCTGGATCTTGGTCCTGCTGCTGATGGGCAGCTTGATCAGTATTGACGTTACCCAGCGCGGGACGGCTCCATTTTTCTTTCAGCCGCAGAATTTCCTGATTGCCAACCCGCTGTCCGCGATAGTTTTTGCGGCGCTGGCGTGGACGGCGATACGGCTCCGGCGGCAAACCGATTGGCATATGCGTCTGCATATTTGCGCGATGACGGCAATTATTGGCCCTGCTTTCGGACGACTGTTGCCGATGCCGCTGCTCATTCCATACGCGTTTGAGATCGCGGGGCTGGCGGGATTATTGTTCCCTGTTGCAGGAATGGTTCACGATTGGCGCAAATTCGGGCGTGTGCATCCGGCCTGGTATTGGGGTGTAGGCGCGTTTCTCGCGATCATTCCTGTGTCCCACATTATCGCAGATTCTGCGGTGGGCGACGCGATATATGCGGCGGTGACGGCGGGGCACCCCGGTGCCAAAGTCCCCGGTTTGGAATTCGCTCCGCCGCCCATCATACCAGAATAATGCCGCATGCATTTGCCGAACGCGTATTTGCCCCTATGTAAAGGGGCATGACGCTTCAAACCTCGGCAAATTGGACAGCCCGCCTTTTGGCGTTAGGCACTTTAGCAGTCATCATCCTGCTCATCTGGTGGGCGATAGATGGCGTGCGATCGTGGCGCGAGGGTCCGTCGCCTGAGACCATTGCAAGCGCCAGCCTGACGGGTATTCGCGAACAGAACCGCCTGTCCGCCTTTGCCGCAAATTATGCTGCTGTCGTCACTAGTGAACAATCGCGCTTTGGCTTGTCGGCCCGCAAGACGCTCATCATGCAAGGGCTGGTTCGGTACGAAGTGGATATGGCAAAGCTGACTGACGACGATGTTCGTTGGGACGCGTCAGCCCAAACGCTGCGCGTAAAAATTCCGCCGATTGAGATTGCGCCGCCGCAGATCGATTTGAACTCCATTCAGGAATATGGCGAAAATGGTCTGTTGCGGGCGTTTACCGATGTCGATGACACGCTGGATGATGCGAACCGTTCAAAGGGGCAGGCGGAGCTTGTGCGCCAAGCCAAAGGCCCTGTGCCTATGAAATTGGCGCGCGACGCGTTCAAGCGCGCGATCACGCAGAATTTTCAAGCGCCGTTGCGGGCGGTAGGGCTGAATGCGAAGGTCGAGACCTATTTCGCTGATGAAATCGGCGGTCAGGTGTCTACCCGGTGGGACGAATCCACGCCGCTAGAGGAAATTGTCCGGGACAAGCAAAAAACGCCTTGAGTGCGCAAGGCTGACCTTGTTTCATGGCGCAATATCGACCACATAGACCTCGAACTCAGCAACCGAAATAACTTCGGCACGGCAAAGGCATGAACGCATGAACGCTCCAACCCCACGCGAAAACCTGCAAGGTGTTGATCTGCTCGCAGAGATCAACCGGCTGAAAAAAGACCGTAATGCCGTCATCCTCGCGCATTATTATCAGAAGCCCGAAATTCAGGATATTGCTGATTTTGTCGGTGACAGCCTTGAATTGAGCAAGCGCGCGGCGGAAACCGATGCCGATGTCATTGCCTTCTGTGGCGTCAAATTTATGGCCGAAACGGCGAAAATTTTGAGCCCTCAGAAAACGGTCATTTTGCCTGACATGGCCGCGGGCTGCTCATTGGAGGACGCGTGCCCTCCGGGTAAATTCAAAGCGTTTCGAGAAGCGCATCCTGACCATATCGCACTGACCTATATCAACTGCTCTGCCGAAGTGAAGGCGCTGTCCGACATCATCGTGACCAGCAGCAGCGCAGAGACGATCCTGAGCCAAATCCCGCCGGAACAGAAGATCATCTTTGGTCCTGACCGCCATCTGGGCGGCTATCTCAGCCGTAAGTTCAACCGAGAGATGCTGTTGTGGCCCGGTGTGTGCATCGTGCACGAGGCTTTTTCGGAAACCGAGCTATTGAAGCTGAAAGCGCAATATCCTGGTGTCCCAGTCGCTGCCCACCCCGAATGCCCGCCGCATATCATAGACCATTCGGACTATGTCGGCAGTACCAGCGGCATATTGCAATATGCGCAGACGATGGAAGGGGACACCTTGATCGTCGCCACTGAGCCGCACATCATCCACCAAATGGAAAAGGCGGAGCCTACCAAGACGTTCATCGGCGCGCCCGGTGCGGACGGCAACTGCGCGTGCAATATCTGCCCTTACATGGCGCTCAACACGATGGAGAAACTCTATCTCGCGCTGCGCGATCTGAAACCGCAGATTGAGCTTGATGAAACTGTCCGCTTGGCCGCAAAGAAGAGCCTCGACCGGATGCTGGAGATGGCGAGCGGGACCATAGGCAAGGGCGATCTCGGTAGAGTTTAACCCGGTTTTGTTACCGCCAACAGGGCAAGCAGACGGTCGATCTGCAAACGGCGCTCCTGCAGGGCGAGCGCCTCTGGTCCAAAGTCCACATCGGCGGTTTCATAACCTGTTTGCTGCCGCAATACTCTCAACACGTCGGTAATCTCGGTTTGATTGTCCACTGCGCTCGTCGGCACAACCTGCACAGACGCTGGCTCGCTGGTTGCGCGCGCTGCTTTCAATTGCTGGTAATAGGATAGAGCAAAAAATGTCGCCACCGCTGCGGCAAAATAACCAATCCACGTCAGCATCCAACGGGCATTCAGGTCGAGCCGCTGGGCAAGATTTCCTAATGTGGCCAAGTCATAAATTTCGCGAATGACCAAAATGCCGATGGCACCCGGCAAAGACACTTTTAAAACAGCCAGAATTTGGTCGCGGGGCCCACGATCCTGCGCTGCGGTAGCTACGCTTATCGCAATTGATAGCACCCATGCACCCGCCAAAACAGATAGAATCCGTTTGGGGTCGATAAATTGCTTTATCTCAAAGGGACTAAGAATGGCTCGTGTGGATAGAGCAACATAACTAATGGCCGCAAAAAGAACGACAAACCAGAATACGGACACGAAGTGCGCGTTTTGATCGGCGCTTTTGAATGAATGTGGTTCCATAATATTTGCCAGCGTTCGGCTGGTTCCCAGTGCATTTCGGATTGCGCGCGTTAGCATGGTGACGCGCCGGGGGTAGGCATTTTTCGACGAACTGCGCCAATATTGGTTCATCTTGAAACCATTTTGCGCGCCGCCCGTTATGACGTCATGTTTCAATCACCTACCGCAATCCGCCACCCGCTGATTTCCGCGTTCGAAGAATTCGTCCGCGAACCGTTATTTCCCTGCGTAGGCGCAAAGGCCGCGCTGTCGAAGCAACAAATGACCTTTGTGGTCGCCCGCGACATCAAATCGGCATGGGACGATTTGGATATCCATGAACAAGTGCGTGGTCTGGTCGATCTCTATCGGGAAAACCGCGCGCCATTCCGTTCGCTTGCCGTGATCTTCGAACATGATTCCGGCTTGGACGAGCTGGAGTTCGAGAGGTATCTTTGGGAACGACTGCAGTCATTAAGCGACAAGGACGATTGGCTGGGCCAGAAGCAGGACGCGCGCGTGGCGCATGATCCTAATCATCCGGAGTTTTCGCTCAGCTTTGGCGGCGAGGCGTTTTTCATTGTCGGGCTTCACCCGCAAGCCAGCCGCCCTGCGCGCAGGTTTGTCCGGCCTACCATGATATTCAACCTGCATGACCAGTTCGAAATGCTGCGCGAAGCCAACCAATATGAAAAACTGCGCGCGTCTATTCTGGACCGTGACGTCAAAATTGCGGGCACGATCAACCCGATGCTGGCAAAGCATGGCGAAGTATCCGCCGCGCGCCAGTATAGCGGTAGGGCCGTTGAAAGCGGCTGGAAATGCCCGTATCAGCGGGCGGGAACTCATCCGGATTTGGAGATGCTCGATGCAGTCACGGATTGAACCACGGACGGGCGTCGCGTTTACCCTAAACAAAGGCGATATCTTGACCGTGACTGACCCCAATGGTGAACAGGTCGCGGATTTGCTTGCCTTTAACCAGGGCGATATAGGAGAGGTTATCTCGTCCGGACGCACGCTTGATTATGCAAGTCGTTTGTTTCTGACCACGGGTGACCTGCTTTATTCCAACCGAAGCAATGTGATGCTTGAGATTATTTCGGACGATGTCGGTCGCCATGATTTTCTGTTGACGCCCTGCAGCAAGGATACGTTCCGCATTATTTATGGCGACACCGATCCCCATCAGGGATGCTTTGGCAATCTGGCTGGCGCGCTGGCGCCGTTTGGCGTGACCGAAGATATGATTCCAATTGCCTTCAACTGCTTTATGAATGTCGCCGTTGATGGCGTAACGGGTGCACTCAGCGTCGATCCGCCATTGAGCAAGGCCGGTGACAGCATCCGGTTCAAGGCCCATGCCGATCTCATTATTGGTCTTACTGCGTGTTCTGCGTTACAGTCGAACAATGGCTCATTTAAGCCGATCCATTATGACATTGAGGCAGTTGTTTGATAACAATTAACGTTGCTCACCATGGGCAAGAACTTCTGCGGGATAGAAATGCCGGAACGCTCGCAAAGCTTCGGATAAAGCTGTGCTATCTGGCCCGGCATCAGAAGCTGGCTGACCTGGTTTCGCCGATGTCATTTAACGAACTTGTACAGCGGCGAAAGCTGAAAAACCGCGATGTGCGCATGGTGACGCTGGCCGACAAGGTCGCGGTAAAGGCGTTTGTTGCGGATACATTGGGTGCCGAGTGGGTCATTCCAACGCTGTGGCATGGCGCGCTGCTTCCCGAGTTACCCGACTGGCCGCGGCCTTTTGTGATTAAATCGCGGCATGGCAGCAATCAGAATATTTATGTGCGCGACGACAACTTCATATGGTCCGCATTGCGCATGCGCGCCGCCAAGTGGATGCGTCAACCTTATGGGAAGTGGCTGGACGAATGGCTTTATGCCCAAATCCCGCGGGGCATCTTGGTTGAACCCTTTGTCGGCGATCAGGGGCAGTTACCCATCGACTATAAAGTTTTTGTGTTCGGCGGCGCTGCCACCCATATTCAAGTTCACCTTGAACGCGAAAGTGGACACCGGTGGATAGTTTTCGACCGCCATTGGAAGCGGGTATCTGCTGCGACCAGCGACGCAGACCCTGCTCCACCAAAATCGCTTTCCCACATGTTGGACGCGGCCGAGACGTTATCACGCGGATTTGATTTTGTGCGCTGCGATTTTTACGAAATTGGCGGGAACCCGATGTTTGGCGAAATGACATTTTACCCGGGGTCTGGTCTCGACAAATTCAATCCCATTGCCTTGGATGTAGAATTTGGACGGTTCTGGTTGGATGCAGGCGGGCATTGAGGCACGCGTTTCCGCCGCTTTGATTGTGCTTCATCTCCGGTTCACGCAGTTTATCAAATATACGCTCGCCTTCACCGTTATATCGATATAATACAGCCCCGCGATGCTCTTCTGGCGCTCTTCTTCTGACAAAAATGCGGATATCGACAGTCGGCTTGCCGCTTTCGATGAAAGCTATGCGCAGCGCTTCCCCGACGATCCGCAACCGTGGAACAATGCCAAGCCGGTCAAGACCAAGCGGTTATTTTTCGGCAAATCGCGTTGGTGGTGGGTAATTCGCGGCGGCGCGGCCATCTTGGCGCTGTTCATTCTGATATTGATCTGGCTTGCGGTTACTGCGCCTCTGTCGAAATCTCTTCAGCCGATTGCGCCACCACGGATTACGCTGCTGGCATCCGATGGGACACCCATCGCGCGAAATGGGGCAATCGTCGATCGGCCTGTAGATGTCACTAAATTGCCGCCGCATGTCATCCAGGCGTTTTTGTCCATTGAAGATCGCCGCTTTTATTCGCATTGGGGCATCGACCCGCGCGGCCTTGCGCGTGCTTTTTGGTCCAACGCTTTTGGCAGTGGCATAACGCAAGGCGGAAGCACGATCACGCAGCAGTTGGCGAAATTTACCTTCCTGACCCCGGAGCGCAGCCTGACGCGCAAAGGGCGGGAGATGCTCATAGCCTTTTGGCTTGAGGGACGATTGACGAAGGATGAAATCCTTGGACGTTATCTGTCGAACGTCTATTTTGGCGACAATGTGTATGGCTTGCGCGCTGCATCACTGCATTATTTCTACCGCCAGCCGGAGCGTTTGACGCTCAGCCAATCGGTGATGCTGGCGGGGCTTGTACAAGCGCCGTCGCGTCTGGCCCCGACCAAGAACCCGGAACGTGCCGCGAAGCGCGCTGGGCTTGTTCTGAAGGCCATGGTTGCCAATAAGGCTATCTCACAGGCCAAAGCTGATGCCACCCCTGTGGCGCGGCTTGATGTGCGTGTACGGGACACTTTGCCCACAGGCACCTATTTTGCCGATTGGGCAATTCCGCAGGCACGGTTGCTTACAGAAAGCGGATATTCTGATGTCCGGATTACGACCACCCTAGATGCGCGTTTGCAGAATATTGCCCGCAAGGTGGTTGCGCGCTCCGGCGTTGGCAGCGCGCAGATTGCGTTGGTCGCGATGCGTCCCAATGGGGAGGTTGTCGCCATGGTCGGCGGCAAAAGCTACAAACAATCTGCCTTTAACCGTGTAACGCAGGCGAAGCGACAACCGGGTTCCACCTTCAAGCTGTTCGTCTATCTGGCTGCGCTTCGTTCGGGCATGACGCCCAAGTCCATGATCGCCGATACGCCCATTAATGAAGGTAGCTATCGCCCCAAAAATTCGGGTCAGCGGTATCGCGGTGATATCACGTTGGAGCAAGCCTTCGCCCAGTCGAGCAACGTTGCCGCTGTTCGGCTGTACCAGAAAGTGGGCGGCAAAGAGGTGGAGAAAGCTGCGCAGGACC
Source organism: Sphingomonadaceae bacterium (assembly GCA_031426075.1). Lineage (GTDB taxonomy): Bacteria > Pseudomonadota > Alphaproteobacteria > Sphingomonadales > Sphingomonadaceae > Sphingorhabdus_B. Next base: position 6,975 of record JANPKN010000310.1, on the reverse strand, counting down.
TTGGTATCCGAAGCCCGCTGAATTTGGACCAAAGCCTTGCGCTTGGCAGTTCAGGTGTCACGTTAATCGACCTGACGGCGGCTTATGCGGGCGTGGCAGGAAACCAATGGCCTGTAGAGCCACACGCATTCAAACAAGAGGAACAGGGCTGGATTGAGTGGCTGGTCTCAGGACCACGTTCTTTCAGCGCTCGTACCCATCGGATGCTGCTCGATTTGTTGGGCGCTTCGGTTAGCCAAGGCACTGGACGGGCGGCGCGACTGTCTATCCCGGCCTACGGAAAAACCGGCACCAGCCAAGACAGTCGCGATGCATTGTTTGTGGGCTTCGCGGACGATCTCGTGGTCGGTGTGTGGATCGGTAACGACGACAACAGCCCTCTGAAGGGTATCAACGGCGGCGGCCTGCCAGCGCGGATCTGGCGCGATTTCATGTCGCAGTCGATCCGTAATGCAGCGCCAGTCACCCGGCCAAAAACGCGGCAAGTACCCGATCCTGAAGGTCCGATTGAACCGCTTGATCTGCCTGAGTTGCAAGAATTACCTATCGACATCGGTAACTCCGATATTCGAATCGACGAAGGGCAGGGGGTAATCGTCAACACCGACGTGGGCGGGGTTCCTATGGAAATTACCCTTGACCGCAACGGCGCCAATATTCAGCCCGCCCCGTCTGCGGAAGGATCCGCGCCGGAACCGCGCTAATACAGGAAATTCTCTGCTATGGTTAAAATCATGCGATATCTTGCGGCGCTTTTTCTTTTTTTGTCTCCCATACTGACTGCACCTTTAAGCGCAGATGCGAGTGACATCAGCGCGGCATCACGCAGCGTCGTGCGGGTAATTGTTTATAGTTCAGCCGAAGGGCAGCAGAATATTGTGAGCATCGGCTCAGGCGTGGCTGTGGCGCGCGATAAAATCGTAACGAACGCCCATGTGGTTGAAATGGCGAGCCTTGATGACAGCGTTCAAATTGTCATTGTGCCCTCCGATGGCACGCGAAGCTATCGCGCTACGGTGTCCGCCAGTCTTCCGGGCAAAGACCTTGCATTGCTGCAATTGACTTCGGGCACGCTTGTGCCGGCAAGCATATTTGCAGGGACAGCAGAGGATGGCGCAGATGTCTTTGCCATTGGTTATCCCGCCAGCGTCGATGTTGCACTGGAACAGAGCGAAGCCGATGTGCTTCGCCCGCAGCAACCCGTTAAAACGCGCGGGACGGTATCATCAGGGCGCTCGTCCAAGTCCGTGGACTCGCTGTTACATACAGCACCCATTGCGCCGGGTAACAGCGGCGGGCCGATTGTCGACGCATGTGGACGGGTCTTGGGCATTAACAGCTTTGGATCAGTTCCCACCGATGGCGGCGCTGAATTCTATTTCGCCATATCGGCGCGCGAATTATTGTCGTTTCTCGCCAATCGCGGTGTTCAGTTCCGCTCTGTAAGGGGCGACTGCCGTTCGGTCGCCGAACTGACGCGGGCAGAGGCTGAACTCGAGGCTTCCACGCGGGCGAAGATGGAGCGAGAGGCGCGGGTCGCCTCCGAACTGCAACGCAGCCGTGAAGGCAAAGTGCGCAGCGACGCCGAACATGCCGTTATCAGTGAACGGGAAAACCATCTGGCCTTGGCCGGGCTATTGCTTGTGTTAAGTGCTGTTGCCGGTGGTGCCGCCTGGCAGTTTTCGGAACGTGAACAGCAGGACCGGTTTAAGGCCGCGACAGCGCTAGGTGCAGTGCTTTTTGCCTTGGCCATCGGGATATATGCCGCCCGCCCATCGTTCAACGACGTGGATGACCGCGTCCGCGCGGCCTTGACGGAGGATTCGGACATTCCGCGTGATAAGGTCGCCAACAAGGAGCCCGCCGCTACTAAACCCCTCGCCAAAATTTGCGTATTGCAGCCTCAACGCAGTCGCGTCACTATGTCCGACACTGCCGACGTCGAATTCACGTGGCAGCCCGACGGTTGCGTCAACGAACGCACACAATATGTCGAAAATGGGGGTCGATGGGTCCGAAGCTTTGTGCCCAATAATGAAGCGCAAATTTCGGTCATCAGCTACGCGCCCGAAACCGATATTTACCGCATTGAACGCTTTTTGCCAGGTAATGATGCCATGCAATCCGCACGTGAAGCGCGGCAACTCTATGATGTAAAAACCTGCACCGCTGACCAAAAGCAGATCACCAACATCGACAATATGAACAAGGCTATTGCCGCACAATTGCCGCCTGCACCGAACGAGATATTGCTGTTCAGTTGTTCTGACCGCTGAATGGTGGATTGTGCAGCGGGACATTCTGCTTATGGTGGTGGCATGATCCGGTCACTGTCGCTCCTGCTGTTGCTATTGTCGGCAACGCTTGCCGGATGCTCCGATGGGGTCGACAATGAACGGGTGCGTGTCGACGTTATTGAAGATCGACCCCGGCCATTCAATGTATCCGCAACGCCTCTACCGCTCGCGTCCGCCTATTTGCGCGCTGCCACTGCGCAGGGCCTGGTCACATTCGATGAAAAGGGACGTGTCGCTCCGGGCCTTGCCAATCGCTGGATCGTTACTGAAGATGGCATGAGCTATATTTTTCGGCTCAACAAAGCGCGGTGGAATGACGGGCGTGAGGTGGAATCCAGAGAAGTCGCGCGGCTTTTGACTGCGCGCATTCGGGAATTGCGTAAGGGTCGCCTTGGCCACGAACTCGGCGTTATCGACCGCGTTGTGGCCATGACGGGTAAGGTTGTGGAAATCAGGCTGAAAGCACCAATGCCTTATTTGTTGGAACTGCTCGCCTTGCCGGAATTCGGGATGTTGAGCAAAGGCGCTGGATCCGGTCCGATGCAGGCCAAGAAGTTTGGGCAGGCCATGCAATTGCGGCGCAATGAAACCGATGACGAAGGCGTGCAATTCCTAGGTAATGCAACAGTCACTTTGCGACGCGGCGAGGCGTCACTTGTCCTTGCCCGCTATGCGCTTGGCCGGAGCGACCTTGTCGAAGGCGGACGGTTCGAAAGCTTTCCTCTATTGGACGCCGCGCAAATCAGGGCTGATGAAATCCAATTCGATGCGGTGCCAGGTTTATTTGGCTTACAGGTGGTTAATGATGGACCGTTTCTATCCGAAACAGCCAACCGCGCGGCGATTGCCATGGCGATTGATCGGCCGAAACTGCTGACTGCCTTTGATATTGTTGCCTGGCGAGAAACGGTTACTTTGGTTCCTGAAAGCCTTCCAAACCGGGCAAATATCACCCGCCCAGCATGGGCAGCGCCGTCTATGGAAGAACGCAGATCGATGGCAGCGGCGACCGTCGCAAACTGGAAAAATGCAAATGGCGGCGCTATACGTCCGTTACGTGTTGCCTTGCCGCGTGGATATGGCAGCCGCATATTCTTTGCTCGGCTGCGGGCCGACCTTGCTACGGTCGGAATTGATATTGAACGTGTGACGATGGACAGGCCACATGACCTGCTGCTCGTTGACCGCACCGCCGAACAATCCAGCCCGGCATGGTATATGGATCAGCTTTCCTGCAAATTTGCCACAATCTGTAGCACGCGGGCGGACGAGCTTGTGGCCGAAGCGCGCCTGACGAATGACATGGCGATACGCGCGATATTACTGGGGGAGGCTGAGGCCGAATTGCAATCCACCGTGGCCTTCATCCCGATAGCCAACCCCTTGCGTTGGTCAATCGTAAGGCCAGGCCTTTTGGGGCATTTTGCCAACGGTCGGGGGTGGCACCTGTTGCAAAATCTCGGGCGGGACCCGACATAGGGCTAAAGGAGTACCTACTAGTGCCGATTTCGCAGGAACAGTTTGCTCAGATTGCCAAGGATTTGCCGGGAATGGGCAATGACCCGCACGCTGTGCGTGCGCGCGTCGAGGCGCTGGAAAAGATACTCGAGCGCGCATTCCATATTCCGGGAACGAAGATACCATTCGGGCTTGATAGCGTCATTGGCCTAGTGCCTGTGCTTGGCGACCTCGTGACGGCTGTTATGGGCGCTTATATGGTGTGGGAGGCGCGCAATTTGGGCATGTCAAAATGGCAGCTAATCCGTATGACTGCCAATATTGGTATTGATACCGCCATCGGGGCAATCCCCTTTGTGGGCGATGCGTTTGACCTTGTCTGGCGCTCCAACAGCAAGAATTTGCGTATTATCAAGAAGCATCTGGACAGGCATCACCCCGCGACGCGGATCATCGAGGGCTAACGTCCGCGCCAGATTTTTATCTGTGCCTCGGGTGGAGCCATGCGGGTGAACGTCGGGCACCGCCGGGGCTTGAAATTGCGACCAAGGCAGATGCGAACTTCTTGAAGCCAGCCTTTGGTGTTGGTTTTTATCGCGATGGTATTGACGGGCAGACCTTCATTGAGCTCCGCGAATTTTTCGGCGATGATCGCGGCGGTTAGAGGCGTCCCACGTTCGGGCTCGCGTGAAAGCCGCGCCATATCGGGGAATTCAATCGCGTTGAACAGCATATGTGCGGCCGCGAAATAAGTCTCCGGCGTTTTTGTCATGCAACTGCCATGCTTTGCCCATTGATGTTGCAGCAATTGGGGGGATGGGCTGAGGCAGATATTGTCTGCGACCGACCGCCGGGGCAAGACGCCAACCGTACGGCAATATTGTGGATAATTTGGTCCCTTCGCTTCGGGCCAAAGGCCATGCAGGACAAAGCCGAAGTCGCCGATTTCGCCGGAACATTGGAAACGTGCCGCGGGGTCGCGCATCCGTCCGCGGCAATGCTCCGGGCTCCAGGTCATCGCCAGCACATACCCGTCAATGGCGGTACGGCGTACCTGATCTGGCGACGGCATCTCCAATGCCGGACGCGGCAGAAATTTCGGCGGCTGGCATTGCCACGCCTGGGCCAGCAGAGGGGCCGGCAAACAAAGCACCCCCGCAACCAGTAATGCGAAGAGCTTAAGTCTGGGCAAAATCCAGCCCGATGTCAGCGGCTGGCGCACTTTGCGTCAGGCGGCCTACTGAGATGTAAGTCACGCCAGTTTCCGCTTTGGCGCGGATCGTTTCTAACGTCACTCCGCCGGATGCCTCGGTCGGCACGCGGCCCGCGATCAGCGCAACCGCCGCGCGCAGCGTGTCGGCGTCCATATTGTCCAGCAGTAGGTGATTTGCACCTGCCGCAAGGCCAGGTTCAATCTGCGCGATGCTGTCGACTTCCAAAATGATCCGTTCAACGCCTGCCTGTTTTGCACGCGCGACAGCCTCGGCCACACCGCCTGCGACCGCGACGTGATTGTCCTTGATCATGGCCGCATCCCAAAGACCCATGCGGTGGTTCGTTGCTCCACCCATGCGCGTTGCATATTTCTCCAGCAGCCGAAGGCCTGGAATTGTTTTGCGGGTGTCCAACAGGATGCAGCCCGTGCCTGATATTGCATCGACATATTGCCGCGTCATGGTGGCTATTCCTGACAGATGTTGCACCGTATTAAGCGCAGATCGTTCGGCTGTCAGCATCGCACGTGCATTTCCTTTCAACCGCATCAGGTCAGTTCCTGCCGGAACTTGCTGTCCTTCTTCGACCAGAGTCCTAATCTCCATTGCCGGATCAAGCGATTGGAAGAAGGCAACCGCGATGGGTAGACCAGCCACGGTTATGGCATCGCGGCTGTCCATGACACCGTCAAACCGGATGTCGGCGGGGATGACGCTTTCGGAGGTGACGTCCCTGCCGGTCGGCCCCAGATCTTCTGCCAGAGTCGCCCGGACAAAAGCGTCCAGGTCGAAATGGGGAATGTGAAAGGCCATGTTGCAGATATCCGGCATGATTACGGGTGAAGATAATCCTTCAACCATAGGTGCGTTCACTGGGCACAGCAATTGCCGATAACCAGTTAGATTTTAAAAGTCAGCAGCCTGATCTCATTCAATAGCCCATCAGGCTCATGACTTCCTTGCGGCTCGATTGATCGTCAAGGAAACAGCCGATCAGCTTTGATGTCACCATGCCAACGCCATGCACCTTCACACCACGTCCGGTCATGCAACCATGCTGTGCTTCAATGACAACGGCGACGCCCTCGGGCTTCAAATGTTCCCAAATGCAATTTGCTACTTCCGCAGTCAGCCGCTCCTGAACCTGAAGACGTTGCGCAAATCCGTGTAAAACACGCGCGAGCTTTGAGATGCCGACAACTTTGTCCGTTGGCATGTAGGCAATCGAGGCCTTGCCGATAATCGGCGCCATGTGATGCTCGCAATGCGACTGGAACGGGATGTCCTTGAGCAACACCAACTCGTGATAGCCGCCAACTTCCTGAAAGGTCCGTGACAAATGCGCTGCGGGGTCTTCGGCATAGCCAGCACAATATTCGCGCCATGCGCGTCCGACCCGTGCGGGGGTATCCAGAAGGCCTTCGCGCTCTGGATCATCACCCGACCAACGGATCAACGTACGAATTGCGTCCTGGACTTCATCGGGAACGACAATTTTACCGTTCTCGCCGATTTCGTCATGATAATGAATATGTGCGATGGGAAACACCTTTTCGGGCTTGTTCATCTTTAGGCTCCGGCAGGCGACGTGCCCGCTATTTCATGCTCAAAGATATGTCCGCCCGCCTTTAAAAACTATACGGACAATAGCCCATAGGTGCAGCACCGCAACATATGATGACAGTTCCGAAACAATCAGTGCGGTTTTCAGCCATTACAGCCTAGCCAATCGCTTGCCCGGTTTTCGCCCAATCGGCCAAAAAGCCCTCAATGCCCTTGTCGGTCAAAATATGCTTGAACAGGCCCTTGATAACCGATGGCGGGGCGGTCATCACGTCAGCGCCGATTTTCGCGGCTTCAAGTACATGGACGCCGTGGCGGACGCTGGCAACGAGGATCTCCGTGCCAAAAGCGTAATTGTCGTAGATTAGACGGATGTCGCTGATAAGCTGCATGCCATCAAAGCCATTATCGTCATGACGGCCAACGAATGGCGATACGAATGT
>JANPKN010000309.1:0-4400 GCA_031426075.1 Sphingomonadaceae bacterium | reverse complement strand
ACCATAAGCATCCGCCTTTACCGCAGCGCCTGCCCGCGCCGATCCACTGCGCTTATCAAGCGAATGCCAGTTGGCAACCAACGCTTCTCCATCAAGATGAAGGCGCAAAGAGGGTTCGAAATCGATCATCGGCGCCCTTTTGCCCCTGCCCGACTGACTGTCAATCCAGCTTGGTTTTTCCTGAAGTTTCCGGCAACCAAATCAACGCCACGATGAATGCTAGCGCGGTGACGCCAACAGTATACCAAAGCCCGGAAAAAGGCTGCCCGGTTTGCGCCACTATATATTGCGAGATATACGGCAGGAACCCGCCAAAATAGCCTGCGCCGATATGATAAGGTATCGACATTGAGGTATAGCGGATTTTCGCAGGAAACATTTCAACGAGGATTGCCGCAACCTGACCATAAGTCATACCCGACAGCGCCACCATCAAAAACACGGCGAGGATGATTTTCCAGGGTTGGCGCTGGGCCGGGTCTGATTTATCGGGATAGCCTGCCTGTTCCAGCGCGGCGATATAGGTTTTTTCTTCGAAGCCCTGCACTTGTGCATCGCCGACCTTCAATGACACGGTTTCCCCTGATTGCTTGCTGTATGCAATCCCTCGTTTCGTCAGGAAGTTGAGCGCCTGCGCACATTCGCTTTCATGCACACGGTTGAGCGCATTGAAATCGCATTCAGGCATTGAAAGGGTAACGGGATTACGTTCTGTAGCTCGCGCCAAGGCCGGATTCGCCGCATCTGCCATCATCCAGAAGATTGGAAATACACCAACGATCGACAGGCCGTACCCCAGGAGTAGCAACCTTTTGCGGCCCCATTTGTCCGAAAGCCATCCACATGCGACATAGGTCGGGGCCGCCAACGCTGCGCCTACCGCCATGTATAATAATGCATCCGTTTCCGGCACACGCGCAGTCCCTGTCAGGAAATATAATGTCCCGAACTGCGACGTGTAATAAATTACGGTCAGACCAGCGGCGACACCAAACAACGCAACGAAAATGCGCCCGACATTGCCCGGATATTGGAAGCTTTCGATGAATGGGTTTTTGGACGTCGTCCCCGCCGCTTTCATCGCCTTGAATACAGGACTTTCTGACAGCTTGAGCCGCATGTAGAGCGAAATCGCGAGCAGCAAGATTGACGTCAGAAACGGCACGCGCCAACCCCATGATTCAAAAGCTTCTGTGCTCATTGATTGACGCGTGATGAGAACAACAATCACCGCGAGCAAAAAGCCGCCTGCAACTGACGCTTGAATCCAGCTCGTATATTGGCCGCGTTTGCCGTCCGGCGCGTGTTCCGCCACATAAATGGCCGCACCGCCATATTCACCGCCAAGTGCAAGTCCCTGAAGACAGCGCATGAGGAGAAGCAGGCCAGCTGCCCAAACCCCTGCAGTTTCAAATGTTGGCAGCAGGCCAATGGCTGCAGTCGCAACCCCCATCAACGTGATTGTGACAAGAAACGTATATTTGCGGCCAATTTTGTCACCGAAATATCCGAACAAAATCGCCCCGAATGGCCGCACGCCAAATCCAGCGCCAAATATCGCAAGCGATGCCAATGTTGCGGCGGTCGGGTTGTCAGCCGGGAAAAATAGCTTCCCGATTAAGGCGGCCAAGATACCGTAGACGAAAAAGTCATACCATTCGAAAACTGTGCCAAGTGATGACGCGGTAATGACCAGGCGGTCGCGTTGTGGATCAAGCGTGACTTCAGTTTCGGCGGCACTGGCCATGATGTTCCCCTATTAACCCTCACGCTCTGCTTTAATATTAACGGCGATGCGTTCAAGCAGCTTGTTTGCATTATCCACAGCCAACAAGAAATGTGCGCGGGGAGGTAGGTTGGATCACGTCAGCATTTTTAACGCGTCACTCCATTTCCAAAATCACGGCATCAACCGCTAGGCTGTCCCCCGCTTGCGCATTCACCAATTTCACGGTCCCCGATTTCTCTGCGCGCAAGATGTTCTCCATCTTCATCGCCTCCACCACTGCGAGTGGTTGGCCGGCCTCAACCTTGTCTCCCTCACCGACATGCAGTGTTGTCAGTAGGCCCGGCATAGGACAAATCAGAAATTTGGACAAATCCGGCGCAATCTTTTCGATCATATGATCGGCTAGATGCGCGATATGGCCGGGCAACACTCGGGCGGCGTGGCTTGCGCCGCGTGTGGTAAGTTTGAAGCCCATGCGGGTTCGCAATATTTTGACTGCAAGTTCTTCGTCGCCAACCTCGGCCTCGATCAACCGGTCGCCTGGGTCATATTCCATCGATAGGTCAAAATGCTCGCCATCGACGTGCATGTCGCCGTCGATCATGTCGATGTCATGGACAGCATCACCTATCTTCACCTGCCAGCGCGATGGAGGTTGAAGCGTGTCGCCGAGTTGACCGTCGACATGTCGCGCGCGGTCGGCTTCGGCGGTGGCAACGAAACCGGCGATGGCTGCAAGGGATTTAACGAGTTCAGGCGCCGACGCCGCACCGTGAAAGCCGTCAGGATATTCCTCGGCGATAAAGCCCGTTGTGATGTCTCCCGAGCGGAAGCGCGGATGTTGCATGATGGCGCTGACGAAATCGATATTGTGTCCCAAGCCTTCGATTTCGAAACGGTCGAGAGCTGCAACTTGCAGGTCAGCCGCTTCGTCGCGCGTTTCGCCCCAAGTGATCAGCTTTGCGATCATCGGGTCGTAGAACATCGAAACTTCGCCGCCGTCGTAGACGCCGTCATCTACGCGGATGCCATCAATACCACGGCGTCCGTTTTCAGCACCGTCGTCGGTCCAGCCTATAACGGGAGGCTTGTAACGTGTCAGACGGCCAGTGCTCGGCAAAAAGCCGCGATAGGGGTCTTCGGCATATACGCGGTTTTCAATCGCCCATCCGTCGATTTTAATATCGTCCTGAGTCATCGCCAGCTTTTCGCCCGCGGCCACGCGGATCATCTGTTCAACCAGATCGATGCCGGTGATGCACTCGGTGACGGGATGTTCGACCTGAAGCCGGGTATTCATTTCAAGGAAGTAGAAGCTTTCGCCGCTTGGGTCCGCGCCCGATACGATCAACTCGACCGTTCCCGCCGAAAAATAGCCCACCGCGCGTGACAAAGCGACGCATTGCTCACCCATGGCCTTGCGCATCTTGGGCGTGACGAAGGGCGATGGAGCCTCTTCAACGACCTTTTGGTGGCGCCGCTGGATCGAACACTCGCGTTCGTTCAGGTATAATATGTTGCCGTGTTGATCGCCCAATATCTGGATTTCGATATGGCGCGGGTTGAGGATGAATTTCTCGATAATCACACGATCGTCGCCGAATGAATTCAACCCCTCGCGCTTGGTCGCTTCAAAGCCTTCGCGGACATCCTGCTCATTATAGGCAAGCCGCATCCCCTTGCCGCCGCCGCCAGCGCTGGCCTTCATCATAACCGGATAGCCGATTTCCGCCGAAATCCGCACCGCATGTTCGGTATCGTCAATTTCGCCGACAAAGCCCGGAACGACATTAACGCCCGCCGCCATTGCCAGTTTCTTGGACTCGATCTTGTCGCCCATCGCGGCAATCGCATTTACCGGCGGTCCGATAAAGGCGATGCCCTCGGCGGCCAATGCCTCGGCAAAGCTGGTCCGTTCGGACAGGAATCCATAACCCGGATGCACCGCCTCCGCGCCAGTTTGCTTGCACGCGGCGATGATCTTGTCCGCGATCAAATAAGACTGCGCAGCAGGCGAAGGCCCAATATGCACTGCCTCGTCGGCCATTTGCACAAACGGTGCGCGCGCATCGGCGTCGGAATAGACCGCCACAGTCGCGATACCCATGCGGCGGGCGGTCTTTATGATCCGACAGGCGATCTCGCCACGGTTTGCGATCAGAATTTTTTTGAACACTAAGGAATGATCCCTTCGACAATCATAATTCGAGATTTTGCGGTCTTATGTCGGATATCGGCAACGGGGCGATACTCGTCGGAATTAAAAAAGGCGTGAGCCGCCGTTGTACTTGGAAATTCGATGACAACCACCCGCCCCTTCGAGCTATCACCTTCGACCAGCGTTAATGGGCCTCCCCGAACAATGTACTGTCCGCCAAATTTTGCAACTACGGGTGCCGCTTCTGCCTTGTAGTCTTCGTAAGTAGCAGCATCGACAACTTCAATTTCCGCTATGAGGTAGGCTTTTACCTCTCGTAGCGTAACTTCGTTCGCAGCCATTAACTTGGTCACTCGGCTGCCTCCAACGCCTTGCACGCCCGGAGCGGTTCTTCCGCCTCCATTGGCACCAATCCTAGCTTCGCCAGCATAGCGGCGTCTTTGTCGTCGCCTGCGTTGGCTGCTGTGAGCAATTTGTCGCCGGTGAAGATGCTGTTCGCGCCGGCCATGAAGC
>JANPKN010000308.1:0-12380 GCA_031426075.1 Sphingomonadaceae bacterium | reverse complement strand
CTGACGGCGATGCCCTTAATGTTGACGGTGCCAGGCTGCTCGGCAAGCGCAACCACGCGGCCTTCCTCAGTCATCAGCCGCTTGGTTTCGTCCGCCACCCAGCGCAGACCAGCAGCAATCCGCGGCTGCCATAATGCACGCAATAGCGGATCAGTCGCCTCCTGCGCCAACAAATCGTCGGCGCGTGCGACAAGCTTATCAACAGCGCAATCATCGTCGGTAAACCATTTTTCCAATATGTCGTGCACAAGGCTACCGCGCCATGCATAGCTTGGCTCGGCATCGACTTTTTCTAAGACCGGAAGTCCGAGGATGCGCTTGGCGTAGAAGGAATAAGGGTCGGATTTCAACTGATCGAAATCGGTGACTGACAGCGAGACCAAACGCTGCTCTGCCTTCGGAATCGGCAATGGCCTTTTTGCAAATGGCTCCTTTTCCGCTGGACGATCCAGCGCATCTGCCCATGCCAACAGTTCATCATCCGCCTCAAGCGTCTCGCCTGTCAGCGCCTTAATCCGCAGCAAAAAGCGCGAAGCAACGGTCGGACCACCCCGATCCCGCCGCGCGCGCGTTAACAGCACCTCTTGCGCGCCCAATGCCGTGGCCAGGTCATGCCCGGACAGGCCAATATTCCGGTCCAAAGTCGGCAGTTTCAAATGCCGCCTTATGGCCGGGGCCAACCACGGGTCAGGCTGTGCGATTTGCGGCCATGTGCCTTCATTCAGGCCTGAGCAGATCAGCAGGTCTGCCTGTTGCAAGCGTGCCTCCAGCAACCCGTAAATCGCCACACGCGGATGGCCGCCATAAGGTGGACGAACAACCGCGCAGGAGAAGATTTCGTTGAACGTCGCGACCAAACCAGTCGCATCGACGCGGCCAAGAATGGCGAGATCACCCGCAGTCACCTCCTCCCAATTACGCGCCAGTTCGCGCCCGCTTGCCCCGCGCCAGATAGCGCCGTCGCTGAGGGTCGTCGCTACATCGCGGAGGGTTGCAAGGACGTTGTCAAATGGCTTCCCATCGGCACGTTCCAGCGGTTCCAGTTGCGTTGCAACACCAGACCACCATGCGATGAGTTCAGCGTTCGGTTTGCGCGCTGTCTCCAGCCGCGTTGTAATCGCCGAAAGCCCGATGCCGTTGGCAGTGCCGCGCAAGGCAAGGTCAAGGATACGCACATGGTCCAGCCACGCGAGCCTTTCGGTGCCAGCAAACACCAATGGATGCTTGGCAATCGCCAATATGCTTGACGCCGAAAACCGGCTTGAGATTGCGTCCACCAGCGCCAACGCAAGCGTGCCCGGCGGGGTTTGCAGCAGGGGTATACCTGCACTGTCGTCTACCTCTATGCCCCATCGGCGCAGCTGGCCTGCAACACGTACCGCCAACTCGCGGTCCGGCGTGATGAGAGCAACGCGTTTTTGTGCAACCTCCAGTGCGCCCCGGATCCGCACCGAAATCGCCTTGGCCTCCTGCGCGCTATCCTCAGCCTCCAACCATTTTACGTGCGGCAGGCTTTTGCGCAACGGCGGCAAGCCTTGCCATTGGACGCTATGTTCCGGCAGGCAGAATATCTCCGAAATCACCCCGCCTTTTGGTTCCGGCTTGCTGGTCGGAAGGACATCAATCTCACTGCGGTCGATGCCCATCAGTTCAAGCAATTGCTTCAAATGGAATTGCGGATGGACTTCGACATTGCGGCGGCGGCCAAAGCCTTGCGCGTCTTCGGTGGAGGCCGACAGATCGGCCCAGCGTTCGTCCGACAAGTCCATGTCAACACCCGGCAAAATGACTTGCCCGTTCGGCATAAGCGCAACCCGGCGCAGCACGCGCGCCACAGCCTTCGCCGAAGTCGTAATCCCAATTGCAATGATCGGAACCGCGCCCACATCGAGCGCTAAACGCTGCTCAAGCGCCGCAAGCAAATGGTTCCGACGTTCGGCGGGTCCCATCAATTTACGTGCGGTCAACGCCGCATGATATGCGGGCAATATCTGCAAAAGCTCGCCATAAGCGCTTTGCCAATGCCCAGCCAGATCAGCCTCGATTTTGATGTCCGCAATCTGCGAAAAGTCGACGAGATCAACTTCAAGTTCGTCAATCAAGTCCGCCAATTTGCGCGCCAGTCGCAACGCTTCAGCAGGTGAAAGCGCGGCATCGCGTGGCTTGTGGTCATTCACCAACTTGGCCAGCAGCATCAGCCGTTCAAACGAACCAATCGCTGGGTAAATTGCGCTATCGCTGTCGATTGGGTCCAGCATCGGCCCCAAGGCTTCGTCTAACTGCATATCGCCCACCGCAACCATGCGTGGCAAAAGCATGCCCGGCGCCGCTTGCCTGACGAACGCCTCCGTCATCGCCTTGATGGCGCGGTTGTTGGGCAGCAATAATATATTGTTGCTGATCGCAACCGGGTCGGAGCCCGCCGATTGCAATATCCACTGCGCAGTCACATCGCATAGGTCATTGCCTAGCGGGACATTGAACACGCGCGCGCGTGGGGCGGACATATTATCCCCCACAATGATCCGCCAGCTTCGCTTCCGTTGCTGCAATTGCCGCTGGATACCCGACGTCGAACCAAAGCCCCTCATGCACTATGCCCATGCAGCGGCCCTCGGCAATCGCGCGGTCCCAAAATACATTGGTGGAAAAAACGTCCGCGGGTGGATCGACAATCAAGCGCTTCGAAAGCATCTGGATACCAGTCCACACATAGCTCGCTGGCGCATTGCCTTGGCGGCGCGACAGTCGGCCGTCTGCATCCATGTTGAAGTCACCAATGCCTTGACTGTTAAAGGCAAGCTCGAGCGGGATAAGGAGCATGAGAACGTCCATCCGGTCATCATCCCATGCCGCCATCAGACGCGAAATTGCATTCTCGCCAGCGTTGGTCCACCAATTGTCCGCGTTGACGCAAATAAATGGATCATCCGAAATGATCGGCAATGCATGCACCAACCCGCCGCCTGTATCGCGCAGCACATCGCGCTCGTCCGAAATCCGAACGTCCAAATCAGCCGCCGAAGCCGCCAAATGCTGCTCAACCTGCTCGGCGCGATAATGGACGTTAACAACAATCTTGCCGATGCCTGCGTCGCGTAGATGATCAAGCACATGGTCGAGTAACGCGACACCGCCGACTTCGATCAGCGGTTTTGGACGGTCGGCAGTCAGCGGCATCATCCGAGTCCCTTTGCCTGCCGCCATGATCATAGCCGTATCGACCTGGCTACCCATTTTTGTTCAATTCCGTCGGCATCAGTTGGCGCGTTTCAATCGGGATATGGGTGTCGAACCAGTGTTTGACAGGTGCAAGGTCCGGATGCGCCAAATCGCGCTCAAGCAAACCCCACATGCGCGGAAGGAATGACAGATATCGCTCCTTGCCATCGCGCTTCCAAAGCCGTGTGAAGATGCCGATTATCTTGGTATTCCGTTGCGCCCCTAGCAACGCATAATGCGCTTCAAAATCGGCGCTGGGCTTTGCAGCTTTGTGATAATAAGCCAGCATTTCTGCCTCAAACGCTGGCGAAACGTCACGCCGCGCATCTTGCAGCAAAGACACCAAATCATAAGCGGGATGGCCAACCAAGGCATCCTGGAAATCGATCATCCCTTGCTGCCCATCATCAAGCAGCATGATGTTTTCAGCATGATAGTCGCGAAGTACCGTAACTTTTTGATAATCCGCCAGCGGCGCCAAAGCCTCAGTCCAGATTCTGTCGAACTGTTTCATATCAAACGATATGCCCATTGCGGGCATGTACCATTCGGACAAGAGCTGCACTTCACGCATATATGTCGCAATATCATATGGCAGTGTCTGAACAGCCGGCGTTTCCGCCAGCCGGACGATGGCATCGATCGCAGCGCGATAGACGGCGGCCTCATCTTCGGGATGTGCGTCCAAATGCTCGCGCATCCGCCGGTCTCCAAAATCCTCCAGCAGCACAAGACCGCGCGTCAGGTCAGTCGCAAATATTTCAGGGGCGCGGAACTGATATCCGTTCAAATACTGCGCAATATGGATGAAGGGTCGCGGGTCCTCGTGCGGTGGCGGTGCATCCATCAAGATCGCTTTTCCGCGCGCGGCGGAATCGACCCGGAAATAGCGACGAAATGATGCGTCACCAGCAACGGGCAGCACTTTTGCGCCTGCCCAGCCATGCGCAGCCAAAAAATCGTCCAAACCGGCGGGTGGGGCCATATCAATTACGGGTGTCATCTGAATCCATTTTCAAAGTCAAAATGCGGCTTCCGTCCGCTTGCGGCACTATGTCGATAATGTGACTTGGGACCACATAGGCTGAGCCGTAACGTTCCGCCCATTCGACCAAGGTGATCCGGTCACTGCGTTCGTCGGCCAGCCCCAGTTCATCCAGTTCGTCGGCATTGTCCAAGCGATACAAATCGACGTGGGCGACGGCAATCAAAACATCCGGGGGTTCGTAGCTATGCACGATGGCATAAGACGGGCTGGCAACCTCGCCCACAAATCCAAGGCCGGCCAGTATACCAGCGCACAATACTGTTTTGCCTGCGCCAAGCGGGCCGTTGATCGCGACCCAGTCGGAAAGCTTCAATTCTTGCGCGAGCGATCGCCCATAAGCGCGCATATCCTCGTCCGTTGTGATAATCATTTTTTCGGCAGCGCCATGATGATTGTGGTTCCCGCGCCGTCTTCCGAATGCAAATGAAACGTACCGCCGTGCGACTCAATGATCTGCCGCGCCAGAGGTAAGCCAAGTCCGCGCGTCATAGCGCCGGCCGCGTCGCCGCCCCGAACCGGGATATTGTCGGGCGAAAGCCGATGAACATCTTTGTCATCAATGCCTGGGCCATTGTCGGACACAACCAGTTCAAGCGCATCATTTTGCCAGCGCGCAAAAAACAGCACTTCGCCACCCTGACTGTGGTAACGAATAGCATTGTCGAGTACCTGCCCGACCGCCTGCCCAATCCGCTTTGGATCCAGTGACATGGTCCCTTTGGCGTCGCCGCATTCCACTTGTAACGTTACACCAGCCTTTTCGGCCATCTGTGACTTGGTCGCAGCAATTTGTGTCACTAACACAGACACATCCATGTCCTCGAGTGCAAGCGGTAACGCACCTGCCTCAATCTGGCTATAGTCGAGGACGGTGTTAATCTGTTCGGACAAGCGGTCGGCCGATTGCACAATTGCGTCGACATATTCCATGGCTTGCGGCGGCAGGTCCCCCGCTATGCCTGCCTTTAGCAAATCCGCGAAGCCGCTGATCGACGTCAAAGGCGTTCGGAATTCATAACTCATATTGGCGAGAAACTTGCCTTTAATCGCATCTGCATCCTGCAGCGCGCTGTTCCGGTCGCGCAAGGCTTGTTCGATTTTCAGCGTATCGGACATATCGAGCATCGTGAACAGTGTGTTGCCGTCTGGAAGCGGTATGGTCGCGATCTGAAACATGCGGCCGTCGGCAAAAATGGCTTTGCTCTTCCGCTGCGCACGATTGGACGATGTCATGCGAATAAGCTCGCCCAGCACAGTTATCTGCGTTGGTTTTTTGAGATGTCCGGCTAGCATCGGCAAGAGTTCATCCAGCCTTGGGTGCTTGATAAGCTGATCGTCCGATAGCTTCCAAGTCTCTGCAAACAAACGGTTCCAGATGCTCAAGCGACCATCAGCCGAGAACACGGCAATCGCTTCAAAGAGATTATCAAACGTTGCCGTCCGCACGCGCAACAGGATATCCCGCGCGCTGGCCAGTTGCGCCTGTTCCGTGCGGTCTTCGAAAATCATCAGCAACCCGCCATCGGGGATTGGTTGCGCCAAGACTCGCAAATGCGTGCCGTCAGGAAGCAGCCAGTTCTCCTCAGTTGGATCAGATGCCCGAAACCATTCCTCGCGATCTTTCCGCCACGCTGGAAAATCCCGCACCTCAGGCAGCTTTCCATTTTCGCGCATGCGATCAAGGACGCGGGCGAATTCGGGTTTTTCGGAAAGCCACTGGTCACGGAAGTTAAACAGGCTTTGAAACGGCAGATTGGCAAAAGTTAAACCATGCCGCGCATCGAATTGGACAACGCCGGACGACATGAGGTTAAGAAGGTCGCGTTGCGCTTCCGAAAGCTCACGCACTTCGGATTTTGTGTCGATCAGGTCCTGCACATCGATCGCAAGCCCGGCGACGCCCGACGCGCCCAATGGTATGTCGAACACCCGCAACTGACGCCGCTCGCCGTTCAATGTCGCAGAAACTATACGCTCCTTTTGCACGTCCTCGGCAGCAGCCTCGGCGGCATAAACTGCCGCACTTTTGCCATTTTCCGGCTCAAGCAGCTCAATACCTTCTTCGACCACCTGAAGCCCATCGGTCGCGCCAACTGCTTCGACATACGCATGGTTCACGAAATGCAGGTTCATGTCAGGCCGGCGATGCCACATGGGAATAGGCGCCGCTTCAATCAGTCCCGCCAATGCCGAAAATGCAGACCGTGCTTCGTCCGATTCCTGCGCCCGCCGTTCCAGTTCGCGCAAACTTTCAGTGGAATCAAAAAACCATAATAACGCTGCCCCGTTGGGGTAGATGATCGTATCCGCAATGTTGCCAACCACAGTCAGCCTGCGGCTCGACCCTTCAATTGCCAAAGGTAAAGTGAAGCCCTTCCCCGTACGTTGAGTTTCACGCACTTTTGCTTCAAGTTCGGCAAGATCCTCTAGGGCGAGGCCGGCATTGGTCCGTCCACCAAGTTCCGAAAGCGAGGCCGCTGGCTCGTCTAGACCAAGCAAACGTGCAAAGCGGTCGGGCGCTTCTATCCTGCCGTCACCCTTAACTACTACAGGAAAAGCAGGCGCGGTTTCAAGCAGGCGACTAAGCCGCGCCGTCTGGCGCAGCATCTTGTTGGACTGGCTGCGCATTGACAGCCCTATCCAAATGGCAACAATAGCTCCGACAAGCCAAAGTGCCATCAAAATCCCTATTAGTGCAATTGGCAGGCCAGTGCCTGTCATCGTCATGCGCCCTTTACGTTGCTGGCAATATGCTAATGCCCAAATGCTCGGGCCGCGCAACGAAAAAAGCCCGCCACGATTCCGCAGCAGGCTTTCTTTTCGTCGTAAACGGACGCGTTATTAATAACGATAATGGTCTGGCTTGAACGGACCTTCGGTCGAAACACCGATATATCCTGCCTGTTTGGCAGTAAGCTTTGTCAACTTGACGCCCAGCTTTTCCAGGTGAAGCGTCGCGACTTTCTCGTCGAGATGCTTTGGCAAGACATAGACTTGGTTCTTGTAATTTTCACCATTGGTCCAAAGCTCGATTTGCGCCAACACTTGGTTGGTAAAGCTTGCCGACATCACAAAGCTTGGATGTCCGGTTGCACAGCCAAGGTTCACCAAACGGCCTTTGGCAAGGACGATAATTTGCTTGCCGTCGGGGAACTGGACAAGGTCGGTGCCTGGCTTCACTTCAGTCCAGTTATAATTCGACAAAGCAGCAATCTGGATTTCGCTGTCGAAGTGACCGATGTTGCAGACTATGCTCATGGGCTTCATGTTCATCATATGCTCAGCGGTGATGACGTCGGCGTTGCCGGTTGCGGTGCAGAAAATGTCCGCGCGCTGGACCGCTTCTTCCATCGTTACGACTTCGAAACCTTCCATCGCGGCTTGCAATGCGCAGATCGGGTCGACTTCAGTGACCATCACGCGTGCGCCGCCATTGCGGAGCGACTGGGCCGAACCCTTGCCGACATCGCCAAATCCAGCAACGCAGGCAACCTTACCGGCGAGCATGACGTCGGTGGCGCGACGAATGGCGTCAACGAGCGATTCTTTGCAGCCGTAGAGATTGTCGAACTTCGACTTGGTCACGCTGTCATTCACGTTGATTGCAGGGAAAGGCAATTCGCCCTTCTTCGCGATTTCGTACAGGCGATGGACACCCGTGGTGGTTTCTTCCGAAACG
Organism: Sphingomonadaceae bacterium; assembly: GCA_031426075.1. Lineage (GTDB taxonomy): Bacteria > Pseudomonadota > Alphaproteobacteria > Sphingomonadales > Sphingomonadaceae > Sphingorhabdus_B. Next base: position 4,431 of record JANPKN010000308.1, on the reverse strand, counting down.
CCCTTCAAATTCTTCACAGTTGCAGTCAAATAGCCTGGCTTTTTTGCGATAAACGCCTTCAACGCGCGCTGGAATTCGACTTCTTCTTCATTCTCTGGCTCAGCAAAAGTCTCCCCGCGCTCAAGCTTTGCGCCCCACAATGCGAACATCGTGGCATCGCCGCCATCGTCGAGGATGATGTTGGCAGTGGTGTCGTCTCCCCAATCGAAGATACGACCGACATAATCCCAATAATCGGCAAGGCTTTCACCCTTGATGGCGAATACAGGAATGTCCTTGGCAGCGATTGCCGCTGCGGCATGGTCTTGAGTGGAGAAGATGTTGCAGGTCGCCCAGCGTACATCGGCACCGAGCGCCGTCAGCGTTTCGATCAGAACTGCGGTCTGAATGGTCATGTGCAACGAACCAACGATACGCGCACCCTTCAGCGGCTGTGAAGCGCCAAATTCTTCACGCAACGCCATAAGGCCAGGCATTTCGGTTTCGGCAATGTTAATTTCTTTACGGCCGAAATCGGCCTCGCCGATATCGGCAATGACATAATCGTTGAAAGCCACAGGCTTATTCTCCGGGAGGTTTTAGATGCTCCCGGCCTTAGCTTCGGATTTCGCCAAAATCAAATATAAAGATTGCTTTATATGTATACTTCTTTTGCTACGGCCGGGTTGCCATCCGGCTTGGGCAAGTTGCACCACTCCATGACTGACCCGTAACGGTGACATCTGCAACTGCCGCCATTGTCATGACACCGTGTGCTTCAGTAGAAAGCCTGTTCGCCAACTCTTTCAACTGTCCACAATTCATCACCTTGTGCCCGGTGCCGTAGCTATTGGCGTAACCAATCGACATTCGGTCCAAGGCACCTTCTGCCCCGCGCGCGCCATAGGTTGCCGAAAGGTGGTTTCGCAGTTCTGCGTTTTGCGCGCCAATCAGGCTATTATGCTTGGCGACGAAGCGGTTATAATGTGGCAGGAAGTTATCGGGTGTATTCCGGCACCGCAAAGCAGTCACCATAAGCATCGTGTTGAGATGTTTGATCTTGGCGGCATCTTGCGCTGCGTTCGTCCAGCATGCCTGCGCAGGTTGAACCGATGCCGCAATCAGCATCGCTGCCAACACAGTTTTCCCGTAAAATTTTCCCATTTCAACAACCCCCGTTTTAATATTTCCCTGCGCAAAATATTGACGATTCTGATTACGAAATTTTTAACAACGAAAGTAAAACAACGTTTACCAAGTTAATGGGGGCGTTTGGCATGTCAGCGGCCCCAGAAATTGGGCTATCCAACAACGCCCACTTGACTTGGCAAAGCCGGTCACGGATGAAGCATTCAAATTTTATCTCAGAAAAGGAATTTTCAAATGAGCATCTCTGTTGGCGACAAAATCCCTGATGTTAAGCTGGTGAAGGCAACTGCCGAAGGCCCGCAGCCTGTTCAGTCCGCCGAATACTTCGCTGGACGCCGCGTCGCCTTGTTCTCTGTACCTGGTGCATTTACCCCGACATGCTCCGCACGCCATTTGCCTGGTTTCGTTGAAAAATCCGACGAACTCGCTGCAAAAGGCATTGACGAGATCGCTTGCACGGCTGTGAACGACGCGTTTGTATTAGGCGCTTGGAACAAGGCGGGCGGATCAGACGCTATCACTATGCTCGCAGACGGAAACGGAGATTTCGCTGCTGCGCTTGGTCTGGAAATGGACGGTAGCGCATTTGGAATGGGCAAACGCGGCCAGCGCTTCTCGCTTGTTGTCAACGATGGCATCGTTGAACAAGTCAATGTAGAAGCTCCGGGTGATTTCAACGTCAGCTCAGCGGAATATATGCTCGGCCAACTCTAATCCTTGGTTAGGCCTGTTCAAGCCGCATATGAAGGGAGGGGTAACCCTCCCTTTTTTGTTGCCAAATCGGGAAAATTCGGTGAAGCGTGATTATGCCTAGTCAACACGCTCAAAACATCATTAATCAACTCGTTACCGAATATGAAGCTTCGGTAAAACGGCTTCAATCTGCGCTTGCAGCTTATTTGAAGGACCGGGTTCCCCCATCCGCGGATCAACGCGCAAGCAACGATTTCTGCTATCCAGAACTCACTATCACTTACGCTGGCAAAACGCGCGAGACGAAATCCAACCTTGCGTTCGGCAAATTGGAGAAGATCGGCACGTTCCGGACAACCTTTACGAAGCCCGACCTTTTTGCCGAATATATCGGCGAGCAGCTTGATCTTTTGAACGAGCAATATGAGCTCGAAATATCGGTTGGACGCAGTAGCCAAGAAATCCCCTTTCCTTATGTTCTTGATGGATCTGCCGATCTGGAATTGGGAAGTGTCAGCCCCACAGAGTTGGCGCGCTATTTCCCGACAACTGAGTTGGCTGATATTGGCGACGAAATTGCCGACGGCCTTTTGCGAATAAAGGGCAACAGCCATTCGCCACTCGCCTTGTTTGACGGTCTCCGCACCGACTTTTCTCTAGCCCGTTTGCGCCATTACACAGGCGCACCTGCCGAACATGTGCAGCATTATATATTGTTCACCAATTACCACCGATATGTCGACGAATTTGTCAGCTGGGCCTGCAAGCAAGTCGGCAATGGTCGCTATACGGCTCTTTCGGGCGCTGGCGGCCTGTATGTGGACAAACCGACAGACAACGCAGCGCAACTTGTGGCCGACAGCACATGGCGTCGGCACCAGATGCCGGCCTACCATTTGATTGCGCCAGACAGGTCGGGCATTACCTTAGTCAATATTGGCGTGGGTCCATCCAATGCTAAAACCATTTGCGACCATTTGGCGGTGATGCGGCCAGAGGCGTGGTTGATGATCGGCCATTGCGGTGGCCTTCGTGAAACTCAGCGAATTGGCGATTATGTTCTCGCCCACGCCTATCTGCGCGACGATCATATCCTGGACGAAGTGCTGCCGCCTGAAATTCCCATCCCGCCAATAGCCGAAGTGCAGCAAGCATTGGCGAGTGCGGCCGAAGATGTTTCAGGCACGAGCGGTGCTGACCTTAAACGGCGGATGCGGACTGGAACCGTTGTCACCACTGATGACCGGAACTGGGAGTTGCGCTATTCGGCGTCCGCACTTCGCTTCTCGCAAAGCCGAGCGATCGCCATCGATATGGAGTCAGCGACGATCGCAGCGCAGGGCTATCGTTTCCGCGTGCCTTATGGTACGTTATTATGTGTTTCAGACAAACCGCTGCATGGCGAAATTAAGCTGCCCGGCCAAGCAAACCGGTTTTATGAAGAGGCGATTGCCGCGCATTTACAAATCGGCATTCAGACATGCGAGTTGCTTCGCGAGGCTGGCAATAGTCTACATAGCCGCAAGCTGCGCGCATTCAATGAACCGCCCTTTAGGTAGGCACGCAGGAACGAAACCGACGCCAAACGATTATTATCATTGCATTACAACCCAAGGAGGAACGGCCCATGCCGAAAAAGCCCACAGAAACTGGAACGTTCGATAAGGTTTTGAACAAATTGCGCGATTTAGCCGATGGCCTGACCGGCAGTGCGCGATCAGCGGCTGAGTCTGCGTCGACCACTGCCAAATCCGCTGTTGACTCCGCATCGAGCGCTGCCGCTACCGCGGGATCCGCGATTAAGGAAAATCCAGGCAAGACAGCCGCCGTTGCAGGCGCTGTAATCGCGACTGCGGCCGCTGCAGTTGCCGGTAAAAAAGTATATGACCGCAAAACAGCCAGCAGCACAAAGACTGCTGCGAAAAAGCCAGCGGCCAAAAAGCCCGTAACGAAGAAGCCTGTCGCAAAGAAACCAGCAGCCAAGCCTGCTGCTGCGCCTGCCACAACTGCAAAAGCTGCAACGCGGGCCAAGCCCGCTGCGAAGAAGGCGGCACCTGCGAAACCTGCGCCTAAGCCAACCGCTTAAATTCGAATTTATTATGGCCCCGCCCGATCTGGCGGGGCCATTTTTATTTACCAACCCTTTTTTGCGCCCTTATTTTGCGCCTTCAGCCACGTCATTAGTGGCGCAAAATATTCAAGCATTGGCTTGCCTGACATCTCACGTGTTCCGGTAAAGGCCTGCAATGCATCTGGCCAAGGCTTCGATGCCCCCATTTCCAGCATGGCATTCAAACGTGTTCCGACTTCCTTGTTGCCGTAGAACGAACAACGGTGGAGCGGCCCCTTCCAGCCCGAAATATCGCAAGCTGCCTTGTAGAATTGGAATTGCAAAATGCGGGCTAAAAAATAGCGCGTGTACGGAGTATTGCCGGGGATATGATATTTGGCGCCTGCGTCAAAGCGGTCTGCGGGTCGCTCAACGGGTGGTACGATGCCTTGATATTGCAGGCGCAAATCGGTCCAGCCCTTGTTGTAATTGGCAGGCGTGATTGAACCGTTGAATACGCCCCAACGCCATTTGTCGATCAGCAAACCAAAGGGCAGAAA
>JANPKN010000307.1:0-5616 GCA_031426075.1 Sphingomonadaceae bacterium | reverse complement strand
GGGCATGCCGCTTGATCCCAACCAGCATCAGGCAATGGTCGAAATCCCGAGCACCGATGTTGAACCCGGTATCATCGTGGCCGAAATGCAGGCCGGTTACATGATCAAGGACCGCTTGCTGCGCCCTGCTTTGGTTGGGGTTGCGAAGGCGGCGGAGTAGCGGCCGGATAATTAAATCACGCCGCGTCATTCCCGCGAAAGCGGGAATCCAACTCACTACGTGTCAGTCGATTTTCGACACCTTCACTTTGGGTTGAGGGTTTTGCGCCGTTAGCGCTTCAGATAGCGAAGTTTCCAGACCCCGCACTCTATGGACAAACTTTTCAAAATCACTGTAGTCGAAGACCAGAGCTTCTGGTTGGTTGATTGTAGCATCCTTAATGTTTCTGAATATGGCGAGAAATTGGCTGGAAGTCGTAACAGCTAGCTCCATGCGCGAGTGCACAATATCCGCTCTCAGCGGCAACAGTTCTGCTAATTTCGACAGTTCGTAATCGGCTTTCGCTTTTAATTCTTTCGATCTTTGCGGGCCTGCCGGCACCTTCTTGGCGGCTTCAATTTTATGGCCAAGTGGTGCCGTAGTGCAAAAATTCTTTTGTTTTGTTTGTGTAACATATGTCAGCAGGGTCTGTTCGATGTCAGCAAAACTATCTAAAAGATCACTCCGCATTTTGTAAAAATTGGTAAGCTGAACGTCAAGTTCTGCAATCCCGGTTATTTTACCTGATGGTGCGTTCATCATTTGATAATGAGGATAACTTCTGAAGTTTTGGTAAACCGGACTAGAAGGCCTTGGATTCCCGCCTTCGCGGGAATGACGATGTGGAGGAAAGAATGCCTTCGCTGATGGTAAGCCGGGGGTGGCGTAAATCAACACTCTCCGCTATCCCCCGCCTCCCATGACCACAGCGGCAATCCCGATGGACCGTCAGTCCCCTTGGCGCGATGAGCTTCGTGCGACCTTGTCGCTTGCGTGGCCGTTAATTCTGACCAATTTATCGATGTCGTTGATTGGGGCGACCGATGTGGTGATGGTTGGCTGGCTTGGGCCGACGGAGTTGGCGGCGGCATCGCTTGGGTTCAATCTGTGTATGACCGCGGCGATTTTCTGCATGGGGCTGGTGACCGCGACTGCGCCAATGATGGCGAGCGAACGGGGTGCAAAGGCGCATTCGGTACGCGATATCAGGCGGACATTCCGGCAAGGGCTCTGGGTTGCGGTCGCGATCATTATTCCGATCTGGCTGGTCCTTTGGCAAACCGAATCTGTCCTGCTTGCGCTTGGCCAGCAAGCCGAATTGGCGTCCAAGGCGCAAAGCTATGTCCGCGCCTATATGTGGTCGATCCTGCCATTTCTGTGGCTTATTATCGCGCGCAATTTCCTCTCGGCACTGGAGCGGCCAATGTGGTCGCTGGTGATCGGGATTTCCGGCGTCATTGCCAACGCAGCGTTCAATTATGTCCTCATTTTCGGCAAGCTCGGCGTGCCGGCATTGGGGCTGGTCGGCGCAGGCATTGGCAGCATTCTCGCCAATAGTTTCATGTTCTTGGGCATGGTAGCGGTCATTACCTATCATCCCAAATTCCGGCGTTATCATTTGTTTGGCCGCTGGTGGCGCAGCGACTGGCCGCGTTTTCGGGCGCTGTGGAAATTGGGCTTGCCGATTGGCGTGACCATGGGATTAGAAGGCGGCGTGTTTGGCGTTGCCGTCATGCTGATGGGATTGATCGACACCGCGTCGGTGGCGGCGCACGCCATTGCGCTTCAGGTGGCGAGCGTCACCTTCATGGTGCCTTTGGGCCTTGCGCAAGCAGCGACGGTGCGTGTGGGAATCGGCTATGGCCGACGCGATTTGCAGCTTATCCGCCGCGCCGGCTGGACCAGCTTTGTCATCGGCACCGGGTTCATGGCGGCTATGGCTGTATTGATGTGGATGTCGCCTGACTTGCTCATCTCGCTGTTCATTGACCGTGACGCGGCGATCAACGCAGAGGTTGTGCGACTGGCGGTCAGCTTCCTTGCCATCGCGGCCTTGTTCCAGATTGTCGATGGCGCGCAAGTCGTTGGCGCTGGCATGCTGCGCGGATTGCACGATACCAGCGTGCCGATGGTGTTCGCTGCCTTTGGCTATTGGGTGGTCGGCATCGGCGTTGGCGCGTGGTTGGCGTTTTCGCAAGGGTGGAATGGCGTTGGCATTTGGGTTGGCTTGGCCACCGGGCTTGGCATTGTCGCCATATTGATGCTGGTGCGTTGGTCAATGCGCGCGCGGCTTGGGCTGTTGCCTTAGAACGTTAATACGCCGTCATATTGCGATAGCGGCGGCGCGCCTGCGACCTTTGCGCCCTGCCGCAGCAGAAACACATGGCGCACGATCTCGCCTTGCTGCTCAAGCCCATATTGGTCCAATTTCCATCCGGGCTTTAAGCTATAATCATAACGACAAAACGGGTGCCGCCGAAGCGGTAAGAAAATGCCCTTTTGATGCTGCCACACATGCACCAACTCGTGAATGAACAGGCCCTGCAAATGCAGATCGCGGTCACAAAAATCGTCGCAGAACAGTTCGCTTTTGGGGTGAAACCATAAATGGCCGTTGGGGGCCATGGTCACGCGGCGCGGCTGGAACCACCAATATTTGCGATTGTGTATGCGGATGCTGTGATAATCCAGCGATGATCCAAAGATGGATTCCGCAAGCGCCCGTTCGCGCACGGTTAGGGGTCTTCCGGATTTATGTGGGCCGAACATTTTTGTGTCTCACCAGTTTGCGACGTCGTTCGTCATCCTAAACTCTCACCAATGCTCGTTATCCTGAACTTGTTTCAGGATAACGAAGGAACGTCGCCTGTTATCCTGAAACAAGTTCAGGATGACGAAGCTAGGGTGAACGCCTTACGCTCCTGCGCGGATCCTCTAGCCGTCGATCGCTTTTTTCTCGTCCGGGTCGCTGCCGTCGATTTCTTGAACGCGCGCCTTAACCAAAATGCGGACATTGTTCGAAAACAGAAACTCCGCCTCAATGATTCCCAGTCTGCGCGGGATGACATTCACGCCCCACATCATCACATGCTTACCACCTTTTTTGAAGGCGACGGTCTCGCCAGACGGGATGAGCACGCGGTCCATGGGAGCCATCGACACCACGCCTGTTTTGGCGTCGGCCATCACATCATGCATTTCAACCCGAACAGCGGAAGGCGAGCTGACTCGCAGCAAATACACATCCTCTGGACCACCATAAACGTTGAAGTGAAAGGCCGACGGATTGCTGTCGACGGGCGATAGCGTCAGCACTGCCTCCTTCACCTTCAACTGTGGTGTTGGGCCGCATGAACCGAGCATAAGAGCTGCCGCTGCGGCGCTTAATGTGAATATCCGTCGGTTCATAATGTCCTCATCTTGCTGTCAGGATCGTCCAATATTGGGACTGCCTTATACAGAGTTTTTACCTAACTTTTTGCTTATCTAGATGTGCCGAAGTCTTGTGCCAAGAGAATTGACACCTATATCGCCGCTACAAGGTCGCGTTACGGGAAACGCCAGTGCCTGATAGGGCTGGTGCGTAATAGACAGGGTAAAGTTCAATTTTAAAATTTCGGGGTAAGTTTTTATGGCTAAAGTTATTGGTATCGACTTGGGCACGACAAACAGCTGCGTTGCGGTAATGGACGGCGGCAAGCCCAAGGTCATTGAAAATGCAGAAGGTGCGCGTACAACGCCTTCGATTGTGGCCTTTGCCAAAGACGGCGAGCGCTTGATCGGGCAACCTGCAAAACGTCAGGCTGTCACCAATCCGGAAAGCACGATCTACGCAGTGAAGCGCCTCATCGGCCGCCGCTTCGATGATCCGATGACCAAGAAGGACATGGGCCTCGTTCCTTATGGCATCGTCAAGGGCAAGACCGGCGATGCATGGGTCAAGGCAGGCGGCGAAGAATATTCGCCATCGCAAATTTCGGCTTTCATCCTGCAAAAGATGAAGGAAACAGCAGAAGCCTATTTGGGCGAAACTGTCACGCAAGCGGTTATCACCGTTCCGGCGTACTTCAATGACGCCCAGCGTCAGGCCACCAAAGATGCTGGCCAGATTGCGGGACTTGAAGTGCTTCGCATCATCAACGAGCCGACCGCTGCTGCGCTCGCCTACGGCATGGATAAAGACGAGAATAAAACCATCGCGGTCTATGACCTTGGTGGCGGTACATTCGACATCTCGATCCTTGAAGTTGGTGACGGCGTGTTCGAAGTGAAATCGACCAATGGCGACACATTCCTTGGCGGTGAAGATTTTGACAGCGTGCTCGTCGAACATCTGGCAGCCGGTTTCAACAAGGCCGAAGGCATTGACCTCACCAAGGACAAGCTTGCGCTGCAACGTTTGAAGGAAGCGGCTGAAAAGGCGAAGATTGAACTGTCTTCGACGCAGACGACTGAAGTCAACCTGCCGTTCATCACCGCTGACCAAAATGGTCCGAAGCACTTGGTGAAAACCATCACGCGCGCTGACCTCGAGAAGTTGGTCGATGACTTGATCAAGCGCACGCTTGAGCCTTGCAAAAAGGCTTTGGCAGATGCTGGCATTAAGGCCGACGCGATTGACGAAGTCGTGATGGTTGGCGGTATGACCCGCATGCCGAAGGTCCGCGACGTCGTGAAGAATTTCTTTGGCAAGGAACCGCACACCGGCGTGAACCCTGACGAAGTTGTTGCGATGGGTGCAGCCATTCAGGCTGGCGTGTTGCAGGGCGACGTCAAGGACGTGCTGTTGCTTGATGTGACTCCACTTTCGCTGGGTATCGAAACGCTCGGCGGTGTGTTTACACGTATGATCGACCGTAACACGACGATCCCAACGAAAAAGAGCCAGGTGTATTCGACAGCCGAAGACAACCAGAACGCCGTGACTATCCGCGTATTCCAAGGCGAGCGTGAAATGGCGGCGGACAACAAGCTGCTTGGCAATTTCGACCTTGTCGGCATTCCGCCAGCACCACGCGGCGACCTCAAGTTGAAGTGACGTTTGACATTGATGCCAACGGCCTCGTCAGCGTGACTGCCAAGGACAAGGGCACCGGCAAGGAGCAGCAGATCAAGATTCAGGCATCGGGCGGTTTGTCGGATGCGGATATTGACCAGATGGTCCGTGATGCCGAAGCTTTTGCCGAAGAAGACAAGAAACGTCGTGAATCGGCAGAGGCCAAGAACAACGCTGAAAGCCTTGTTCACACCACCGAAAAGCAGCTTGAAGAGCATGGCAGCAAAATTGATGCGGCTTTGAAGAGCGAAATTGAGGCGGCTGTTGCAGAAACCAAAACCGCCATTGAAGGCGGCGATGCAGAAGCGATGAAGGAAAAGGCAACTGCCTTGGCCCAGATCGCGATGAAGCTTGGCGAAGCGATCTACAAGGAAGAGCAAGCTGCCGGAGCTTCGGCAGGTGCCGCATCGGAAGAGGCGCCAGCCGACGACAATGTCGTCGATGCCGAATTCTCCGAAGTCGAAGACGACAAAAAAGACTGATGTTGAATATTTCCGACCGTCGCAACCGAAACGCAGCGACGGTCGGGAAGACCAGGGGTTAGTCAGTCATGAATCTCGACATTGATTATTACGAATTG
>JANPKN010000306.1:0-5881 GCA_031426075.1 Sphingomonadaceae bacterium | reverse complement strand
GTCATTGTTGCTGATATGCCACGTTCGGTGGACATTCGCTACTCTTCCCAAAGCCATTAAGTTGAAACATGGTTCAACTTTCACTATAGGGGAATTTGTGAACGGGTAAAGACCCGCAATTGTGGAGGAGAGTGAACAATGAAATCCCCTAGAACTTCTGTATTTCGCGCTGCATTATTGGCCAGCATAGCCGTGTCGGGTGTCGCCTGGACGGCGCCTGCTTTCGCGCAGGATGCCGCACCCGCCATGGACGAAGCCGAAGGTGGCGGCGATATCATCGTAACCGCGCGTCGTCGTGAGGAAAATCTGCTCGATGTACCAATTGCCGTCAGCGCTTTCTCCGGTGAATCGCTTGAGATGCGCGGTGCGCTTGATCTGACTGATATCGGGAATATTACGCCAAATACCACGCTTGAAACATCACGCGGCAGCAACTCCACGTTGTCCGCATTCATTCGTGGCATTGGGCAGCAGGATCCGGTTTCCGGTTTTGAACCAGGCGTCGGCATCTATCTTGACGACGTGTATTTGAATCGCCCACAAGCTGCCGTGCTCGACATCTATGAAGTTGAGCGCATCGAAGTGCTGCGCGGCCCGCAAGGCACATTATATGGCCGCAACACAATTGGCGGCGCGGTCAAATATGTGACCAAGCGTTTGCCGCAAGAATTTTCGCTGAGCGCGCGTGCGACAGTTGGGACCTATAAGCAAGCCGACGGCGTCCTCACCGTATCCGCACCGATTGGCGACATCGTGCGCGTCGGCGGTAGCGTCGCGCGCCTTTCGCGTGGCGGCTTTGGCGACAACCTCACCACTGGCCTTGAAAACTATAACAAGGATTTGTGGGCAGCGCGCGCCACTGTTGAGCTTGGCGGTTATGGGGCACCTGTCTCAATCCGCATCAACGGCGACTATACCAAAGACAAGAGCGATCCGCGCGGCGGCCATCGCATAATCCCCGGGTTGATTTCGGGCGCCCCGGTGCTGGACAATGTCTATGATACACGCGGTGGTCTTGTGGATCCAGAGCAGGATATTGAGGCATACGGTCTTGCCATGAATATCTCCGTCGATTTGTCAGACAGCCTGACGCTGCGTTCGATCAGCGCGTGGCGCAAGGATGACAGCTTCACCCCAATCGATTTTGACGCACTTCCAGCGGCGGATGTTGACGTACCCGGTGGCTATTTCAACGAACAGATCAGCCAAGAGGTTCAGCTTCTGGTTGATGCTGGACCATTTAGCGGCATGATCGGCGGCTATTATCTCGATGCAACTGCGGACACCTTGTTCGACGTGCGTCTGTTCACCACCGTGGCCGGATTGACAGCCTTTACCAAAGCAGCGGTCGACACTGAAACCTATGCGGTGTTTGGTGATTTCACTTATGACTTCTCGGAACAATTGAGCCTTTCGGTTGGTGGCCGATATACTTGGGATGAGCGCAGTGCGAGCATCCTGCGTCAAAACTACCTTGGTGGCGGCTCGCCCTTCTTTGGTGGTGCAGGCGTGCCATTTGGCGGTGCCAGCACCAACTTCAATGGCAAGCGCAGCTTCAAGAAGTTTACACCACGCGTATCGCTCAGCTTTAAGCCAACGCCAGACCACAACATCTACGCTAGCTTCAGTCAAGGTTTCAAGGGCGGCGGATTTGACCCGCGCGGCGTGGGGACCAATGCGCCTGATCTGAATGGCAACGGCATTCGCGGCGAAAATGATGAAGTCGCCGCATTCCTGAGCTTCCGCCCTGAAAGCGTCGACAGCTACGAAGTCGGCTATAAAGGCAATCTGTTTGATGGCGGCCTGACCTTCGCTTTAGCTGGCTTCTATGCCGACTATAGCGATGTGCAGATCCCCGGATCAGTTGCCTGTATTGTGGGTGGTCTGCCATCTTTCTGCGGCGTAACGTCGAACGCGGGCAAAGCAACATTCAAGGGTGTGGAGCTGGAATTCAATGCGCGCTTGGGCGAAAGCTTTGCCACCGCCGGCGACCGTCTCAACCTGATGGGTGCGGTTGGATATATCGACGCTCAGTTCGACGAATATATCACGAACATCGCAAGCGTTCCGACCGATGTCGCTGCGTTTCGCGATGTCCAGAATACGCCGTCATGGACCGCAAGCGCTACGCTTGCTTACATGACGCCCGTTGGCGCAGGACGTCTGAATTTTGGAACAACTATTTCGTACCGCAGCAGCACGTCGCAGTTCGAAATTCCAAACCCCTATATCGATCAGTCTGGCTATGCCTTGGTGGATGCGAGTCTCGTCTACACCTCGCCCGACGATCGCTGGAGCATTGGACTGCATGGCAAGAACCTGACCGATAAGGAGTATAAGACGTCGGGCTATAGCTTCATCGTTGGCAATGCGACGACTGGCGTACCAACGTTGGGTGGCAATGGTCTGCCGATTGCGTCATTGGGCCGCGAAGGAACGCTGACAGCGTTCTACGGCAACCCACGTCAGGTGTTCTTAACGGCTGGTGTGAAGTTCTAAAACCGCGCGCTGAAGCGTAAATAAAAAGAAGGCCGGGTGATTGCCCGGCCTTTTTTTATCCGCGAAGAACGGCGCCCAATTTGGAAGCTGCCGCAATAACCTTGTCTGAAATCGCTTTCAGATCGTCATCGCTATAACTTTTCTCCGTTGGCTGAAGCGTGACTTCAACCGCAAGGCTGATTTGACCTTCTGGAACGCCCTGTCCGGCAAAGCGGTCAAATAGCCGCACTGAAACGATGTTGTCCTTGTCACAGCCCTTGATCGACCGAACAAGGTCATTGACGGACGTTTCATGCGAAACGAGGAAGGCGAAGTCCCGCGTTACCGCTTGCAAGGCCGGTGGCGTGAATGCCGGACGCATGAAGCCGCTGGCCTTCTTCAACGGTATGGCATCCAGAAAGATTTCAGCTGCTACGATATTACCATCGAGGTCAAAAGCCTTGGCTGTCGCTGGATGAAGTGTTCCAAAGGCTGCCAATATGTTTTTGGGTCCCATGCGCAAGGTCCCTGACTGGCCGGGATGATAATGCGCACCTGCATCATCCATCACCAACAGGGAATCCGTCGCAACGCCCGCCGCCTTGAGCAGGGCGATAGCCTCGGCTTTGGCATCAAATGCGTCAAAGCGTGTAGCCTTGCCCGCTGCCCAATTCCGTGCGGAACGCTCACCCGCCAGAACGATGCCTGCGGTCACGCGCTCGTCGCTCGCGCCATCGGTGCCAGCCAGATAGCGCCGTCCAATCTCGAACAACCTGACGCTCGATGCGCCGCGGTCCATGTTGCGCTGTGCAGCAGAAAGCAGCCCGGGCAGCAACGAAGGCCGCATGACCTTCATGTCCTCGGATATCGGGTTCGCAAGGCTCCATGCACCCCCACCAAAGGCATCAGCAGCCTTCTGCGGCAGGAACGACCAATTGATCGCTTCGTTCAGCCCGCGTGCGGCGGCCGCGCGCCGCACTTTGCGTTCCAGTGACTGGGCAGGCGTTGCGGTTGGCTTGGCTACGCCGTCTGCGCGCGGCAATGGCACCGACACGACATTGTCGAGGCCGACCATGCGGACGACTTCTTCCACAATGTCGGCTGGGCCATCGACGTCACGACGCCATGACGGGACGCCAACGATCCAATCCGATGCGACGGAAAAACCAAGCCTTTCGAGGATGTTGCGTTGTTCTTCGGGTGCAACATTGACCCCGCCGAGCCGTCGGCAATAATCGGTGTCATATGAAATGTTGCGCGGCGCAACTGGTGCTTGGCCAGAACGCGTGAGGGCACTTGCGGAGCCGCCAGCATGATCGAGAACCAGCCTGGTGGCAATCGCCAGCCCGTCTTCCAGAAAGGCAGGGTCAACGCCGCGTTCAAAACGCTGACGCGCATCGCTTGTTAAACCAAGTTTCTGACCAGCGCGGGCAATATTTTCGGGGTCGAAAAAGGCACATTCGATAAGGACGTCCGTTGTCTCGGCGGAAACCCCACTATGTTCGCCGCCCATGATACCACCGATGTCGTGCACCATCGCATCGTCGGCGATCACGGTCATGCTGGCATCAAGCGTATATGTTTTGCCGTTGAGCGCGACCATCTCCTCGCCGTCTTTCGCCTTGCGCGCGACGAGCGCTCCGCTGAGCTTGGCGCGATCATAGACGTGCAAAGGACGACCGAGATCGATCGACAGGAAGTTCGTAATGTCGACCAGCAAGGAAATCGGTTTTTGGCCAATGGCTTTCAACTTGGCGCGCATCCATTCGGGCGAATCGCCATTACGCACGCCGGAGACGGATTGCGCGTAGAATGCGGGGCACCCTGCTGAATCGTCAGTGCGGGCGTTGGGCGCTGGCTCACTGCCGTCAACTGGCGTTGAATGATCGATTTTGTAAACATCGCCAAGCGGACGCAGCGTGCCCAAGCCAGCGGCAGCCAGATCACGCGCGATACCTCGCACGCCCATGCAATCCTGACGATTGGGCGTAATGCTGACATCGATTACGGGGTCATCAAGGCCAGCCCAGTCGGCATAGACTGCGCCGACGGGCGCATCGGCCGATATCTCAATAATGCCATCATGGTCATCGCCAAGTTCAAGTTCAGCGATGGAGCACATCATGCCATTGGATTCGACGCCGCGGATCGCCGCGACCTTGAGGACCATACCATTGGATGGTACGACTGCACCCGCCGGGCCGAACACGCCAAGCATGCCTGCACGTGCATTGGGCGCGCCGCAGACGACCTGAAGTGGCTCTCCACCTGCGTCGACCGACAGGACTTGCAACTTGTCCGCTTGCGGATGCGGCGCTGCGCTGAGCACTTTCGCAATGCGGAAGGCGGACAATGCGTCGGCAGGATTTTCAATACCTTCGACTTCCAGTCCGATGCGGTTCAGGCAATCAGCGACAGCATGAATGTCAGCATCTGTGTCGAGATGCTCTTTCAACCAGGATAAGGAGAATTTCATGCGCCTACGCCTCCGCTCAGCGTCGGGACATCGAGCGCATTGAAACCATAATGTTGTAGCCAGCGGTTATCGCCGTCAAAGAATGCACGCAAATCGTCCATGCCATATTTCAGCATCGCCAGACGGTCGACGCCAGTTCCGAATGCGAACCCTTGCCAGACATCGGGGTCAAGCCCGCACGCCTCAATTACCTTGCGGTGGACCATGCCGGAACCCAGCACCTCCATCCAGCCTTCCGAGCCGCCGATCACGCGTTTGCCATTGATCATGGAATAGCCGACATCGACCTCGACCGATGGCTCCGTGAACGGGAAGTAGCTTGGGCGCAGCCGAAGGACTACATCCTCTCGTTCGAAATAGGCTTTCAAAAACGTCTCCAGCGTCCATTTCAAATGTCCCAGATGAATGCCCTTGTCGATGACAAGCCCCTCAATCTGGTGGAACATCGGCGTGTGCGTCGCGTCGCTGTCGCTGCGGTACACGCGGCCCGGCGCGATGATGCGAATGGGCGGTTCCTGTGACGTCATGGTGCGGATCTGCACAGGCGATGTGTGTGTGCGCAGAACCATTTTTTGGCCATCACGGGCCATTTCTTCCGGGAAGTAAAAAGTGTCGTGCATGGCACGCGCAGGGTGCGTCTCAGGGATGTTGAGCGCAGTGAAATTATGCCAGTCGTCTTCGATCTCCGGCCCTTCGGCCACCGCAAAGCCCATATCGGCAAAAATCTCTGCCAGTTCGTCCATTACCTGGCTGACAGGATGCACCGTTCCGCGCGGGGTGTCTGGTGCCGGCAGGGTCATGTCGACGCGCTCGGTTGCGAGACGGCGGTTTAACTCGGCGGTTTCAAGATCAACTTTCTTTGCGGCCAGCGCAATGGTTATCGTCTCACGCAGGCCGTTGATGATCGGGCCCTGCGTCTGGCGTTCT
>JANPKN010000305.1:0-3452 GCA_031426075.1 Sphingomonadaceae bacterium | reverse complement strand
TCGCCATGCCGCTGGCAACATCGGTCACGATGCTTATCATTATGATTATTCTTTGGCAGTTTGGGCTTAATATGATGCTTGCCCCTCTCGCCGCCTGGGCGGGGGATAGCATACCAGACTCGCAAAAGGGTATGTTGGGTGACCTACTGGCCCTTGCCCCTGCCCTAGGGGCTTTGTCAGGGGCGGTGGTGACCATAGAAGGGTTCACTCCCTTTGCTGACCGCGAAACTTTGGTGGCTCTGTTCGTTGTGCTCACTGTGACGCCAGCGCTTTTGCTGGGTAAGCCAGTGCCAATGCCGCATTTGATGCAGGCGGCGGCAACCAAGGGAGACGAGGCCGCCATCCCGCCCATCCATCGCCGTGCAACTGTCCAGATGTGGCTTGCCCGCTTGCTTGTGCAAATCGCCGAAGCGTCGCTTTTCGCGTTTTTGTTGCTGTGGTTTCGCAGCATCAAGCCCGATTTTAGCCCCAACAACGCGGCAACCATCTTTGCCATTGTTCTGGGACTGGCGGTATTTCTTGCGCTAGCCGTTGGCCGCTGGTCAGACCGTTTTAATCGCCCCATCCTGCCGCTCATTTGGGGGGCGGCCGCAGCGGCGGTTGGCCTTATCATCATGTCACTTGCGACGAACATGACAGTCGCGATTATTGGCTATGTCGCCTTCGGCCTTGCGAGCAGCATATTTCTGGCTCTGCATTCAAGCCAGACCCTGCGCGTGCTGCCCCGCCCACATACGCGCGGACGGGACCTTGGCATATTCAACCTGACGAACACATTCCCGTCGTTAATTATGCCGTGGCTGACACTTGCCTTGGTTCCTGCTTATGGCTTTTACGCATTATTCCTGCTGCTGGCCGCACTTGCCATCGTCGCGGCCTTGTTGCTGTTGAATATGCGGCGCCCCGTCCAGAACCGCTAAGCCGGCTTGCGCGCGTAGAAGCCAAAGCCTGCAATAACGGCGTAACATGCCATTGGCAGCATGAATGCGAGCGCAAGGCTTGAAGTAACATCGGCAATGATCCCTGTAAGCAACGGAATGACTGCGCCGCCCACAATAGCTACGTTGATGATACCGGACCCATCGGCTGCGCGCGAACCCAGTTTTTCGCAAGCAAGCGTAAAGATGGTCGGGAACATGATCGCATTGGTCAAGCCAACCGCAAGCAGGGTGTAGCCAGAAACATCGCCCGTTGTCTGTGTGGAGATAATGAGCAAAGCAATCGCTGCGATTGAAACGCACGCCAGCACTTTGCCGGGGCTTAACACGCGCAGCACCGCCGACCCAATAAACCGCCCGACCATGGCCCCGCCCCAATACAGGCCGATCAGCTTACCAGCCGCTTGCTCTTGCAGGCCCATCACATGATCTTGCATCAAATAATTGACGATGAGCGAGCCAATCGAAACCTCTGCCCCGACATACAGAAAGATGCACAATGCGCCAAAGCCGAAGCGCGGACGCTGAAGCAGATCCAAGCCGGCCAAGCCTTGGCTAGCCTCATGCTTTTCACCCTTCAGCGCGTTACGGAACATCCAGACTACGGCGGCGACGATGGCCAGTGCCACTGCAATGCCCAAATAGCCGTTCACGATCGCTTGGCTTTCGGCAGTTCGATAGGCATCAAGCTCAACGCCGGAGAGCTGGTCAGCGGTCACGGTGGCCAGACTGCCTAGGATCAGAATTGATCCAACGATGGGAAAAACAGTCGTGCCGAGCGAATTGAACGCTTGAGCAAAGGTCAGGCGGCTATGTGCGGTGGCAGGCTTGCCAAGCATGGAGATCAAGGGGTTGGACACCACTTGGACAATGACAACGCCACTTGCGAGCACGAACAACGCAAGCAGGAAAACGCCGTAGGTCGCTGTCTGGCTTGCGGGAATGAACAACAAGCACCCAGCCATCATCGTCAAAAGACCCGCAACCGCCCCGCGCATATATCCGATTTTCTTTACGAGCCGCGCGCCGGGAATGCCGATGACAGCATATGCCGCGAAGAAGCAGAACTGGACGAGCATCGCTTGTGTATAATTGAGTGTGAACAGTTCTTTGAGTTTCGGGATGATGACATCGTTGAGGCTGGTGATCCCGCCAAAGATGAAGAACAGCCCCATCACGAACAACTGCAATTGCGGTGCGTCGATATGACTATCGCCGGTATCTGCAGACGCAGCTGCGCCGGGTGCCAATGCCATCTTCTCTCTCCCTTATATTTTAGCGCGCTTTGCCAGGGCAGGACGCGCTTTCTTTTGTCGTTTCGATATGAACGTTGCGGATTGTCGCAACAAGGCCTTTTGCCGCCTGCATACGTATGGGTGATCCAACCGCGTCCAATTGCGCGCCCGCTTCTGCAAAACAACGCAGTGGGATTCGGGTTTGCGCCGGCTGACCCGTCGGCAACGCGCGCATGGTCTTTTGTAGATCAAGCGCCGCGCCACCAAATGACAGCATCACTGGTCCCTTCGCTGGCTGATCAATCCGCCAGTCGATAAGCAGCGCCCAATTCTCCCGCAATTGCTTGCTCAAGTCGACAGCTGGCCCGTTTACCACAAACGCACCATCGGCGTTCCAAGTGAATTGCCGCGCATCCTCCTGCGCCGACAAATCGACAGCACGCGCAGTGATTGACCCATCCATTTGCAAATTCCAAGGCGCTGGCACCTTGCCGCGCACAACATAATGCGTGGCGATGGTCAGCGAAGACATGTCCACGCGCGGGTCTTCGTTTACTTGCGGAACCTTAGTCGATGCCGTGTAATCAAGTCCGTAGCCCAACGGAAAGAGTGGCGCATCAATCGGCGACCGAGCATCCGCTGGCCAGTCAAACGGCAAGCGCCCAGTAAAGTCGCGCACTGGCTTTCCATTCGCGCCAGCGACCAGCACATCGGCAACCCCGCGACCTTGCGTACCCGGCAACCATGCCGCAACGAATGCATCGGCTTGGTTGATCAACTTGCCCGTAAACATCGGGCGACCAGACAGAAACACGATAACAACCGGAATGCCCTGCGCCTTGAGCCGGGCAATCATTTCTTCTTCGGCAGGCTGGGCCCGGAATGCGAGGTTCGGCACATCGCCTTCAAACTCGGCATAAGGCTTCTCACCGATGACGACGATCGCCACGTCGGGCTTCTTGTCAAATGTGCCAGTGGCTGAAATATTCGCAGCGCCGTCGCTTGCTGTGACTGCATCCGAAATCGCGCGACCAATCGTCTGGCCATTGGTGAAGTCTGCTGCTGTGGTGTCGGTGCCTTGCCAGCTGATCGTCCAACCGCCGGCCTGCATCGCCATATTATCCGCGCCTGTTCCTGCGATCAGAACATTTGCACCTTTGCGAATTGGCAGAACATTATCATCATTCTTGAGCAGCACCAGCGACTTCGAAACCGCCTCACGCGCGAGATCGAGATGTTCTTGTCTGCCAACCAACGACGTCTGGCCGCGGACAGTCGG
>JANPKN010000304.1:0-11750 GCA_031426075.1 Sphingomonadaceae bacterium | reverse complement strand
ATATATTCTGTCCTTTGCAACATACCGGGAAAGAAATTCCACGCCAGAAACGAATCCGCGCTTTCGGCTTCCAACATTGCTGCAGCCAACAAACCCAGTGGCTGATCCGTCGGCACCCGCACTGAGCCCTTTGGCATGTTAATGAGCAACATTTCATGCCGAAATGCCTTGGCGGACAAGGGAACATGCCCTTCGCTGGCATTGCCAAGCTTCGGCTCGTCCAGACGCACCATATCAAGCGTCAACATTCGCGGCGCGTCGACAGTTTCCATTTCGAGGCCGTGGACCTTCATGCGCGCGATCACGTCAGTTGCGGTCGCCGGCACCCAATAAGCCTTTGGCAGCTTCACTTTTAAATCAGGCTCAACACCATAGACATCCATCTGTTGGTTGATCGGCTTTCCGAGCCAGCGGACCTCATCAACGCCAGACACCGCAGAGCGATAGGTCTCGTGCGCGATGCCCTTAAAGCTTATTGTATCAATGGGCTTTGCAAGCGCCTTCCATGATAAAGTGATTTCGCTTGGTCGGGCCGCACGGTCCGCCGCGATGGCACGGTCAAGCTGCGCTGTATCATTCCCCACCAGCCGGAGCGCGCTTTCCACCAAAGTATAAGTCCCGAGCACGCGTTGCCGGTGCGGCTTTAACGAATGGGTTTCAACCAACACCGTAGGGATACGGCTGTGATCGCCGTAACCCGTAGAAAATCGAGGGGTGTCCGCACCATGAACAATGCCTGCGTCTGGCTTACGATTGTTGACCGCAGACACGTAAAATCCCGGCGTATGACCAGCCTTGGTCAGCGCAGCGGAAATCGCTGGCCGGAAAGATTGATCGAGCCATTTCCCGATTTCCGGCGCGTAAGCATATCGCCCGTCCCATCCGGAAAATGCAAATGCCACGTCATATTGGTGGTCGGTGCCGTCGGTCACATGCAGGTCGAGATATAAAGCGGGGTCATATTTGCGAATCAAGCCAATAATCGCCTGCATTTCGGGGGCGTCAGCCTTCAGATAATCGCGGTTCAGATTTAGGTTCTGCGCCGTCGTCCGCCACCCTTGCAACACTGGCCCGCGTTGGTTGGGGCGATTGAAGCGTGAGGATCGTTCATGGCCATCGACGTTGAAAATGGGCACGAAAACAAAGTCGGCCTTGTCGAGCAACGCATCTTTGCCGCGGAACGCAATGTCGCGCAGCAGCATGAGCCCAGCATCCTTACCGTCGATCTCGCCAGCATGAATGCCCGCTTGCGCCAGCAGAACAGGTTTACGTGCTGTGCTCTCCTTACGAGCAACAATGGCAAACATTTCCCGCCCTTGCGGCGTCAGTCCGAATACTTCCAGCTTCAGCAAAGGCGAGGCTGCGACCATCTTTTCTGCAAAGGCGCGCGTCTCGGCATAGGATGGCGATGACGTCAGGCCCGTATTCTCGCCCGGCGTTACCCATTTATGGTTTGTGCCGACGGCAAGCTTTTCACTGTCCCCCTTCCACGGTGCAAGCGGAGGTAAGGGCGCCTCAACAGGGGGAACTACCTGCGCAAACACTGGTACCGTCGCCGCCAGGGCAATGCAGAAAATGGATATATGTTTCATTGTGCATCGCTACGGCAGGTAGGATTTAGATGCAATATTGCGGACGTCACATCAGATTGACCGGATTGTAATTTGCCGTCGGGCGTCTTTGCCTTTAAAGCGATATTCAGAGTTGTTTATGGCTATGCCGCAACTCCAACACATCGAATGGATAAATTTAGTATATGTCTTCCTACAAAGAGCCGTCGTTTCAAGAGCGTGCAGCATTAGCCAATAAGGCGAAATTGGCCGCCGTTAAGCAGTTGCAGGCGAAACCACAAATGGACGAAGCGACGCTGGCCGAACGCCGCGAAGCCGCCGAAGCGCGCGAGCGCAACAAAGCTAAAGCGCGCGAAGAAAAGCTGGCAGCACGCGAATTGGAAAAGGCTGCGAAGCTTGAACGCAGTCAGAAGGCGGCAGAACAGGAGCAAGTTACTGCGGCAAAGTCCGAAGAAGAGCGCAAGCTGGATCGCGACGCAAAATACGCAGCCCGAAAGGGACGAAAAGGCAAAAAATAGTTTTTGCCTGCGTTGGCACCGTTGTCACAACAGGACGGCGATAATCATGCGTCAGATAATTGAGACAAACGGTGCCCGCTGACGCCTGCTTTGGGTTTAGCGCAACGCTTAAAATCAAAATTTAATTACATAAAGCCAGCGGTGCCAAGGCGCAGCGCGGCAAAAGGCATGGGCGCCGAAACGATTAAATTATGCGCTGCCCGTTCTGGCAGTTGGCGCATAGCTGATCTTAACTAGAAAGTTTCGGATACTTTCTGTCTTAACTATTCGATACACACAAGCAACGATTGCAATGGCAGAAATCGAGCACAGCAGACAAATATGGAGTTATAATTACAAACGATTTCATTTATACTTTTAACGCACTAATAATTCTGTCTCACCCGTATTTCATTTGATGTAAAAATGTCCCAATTTGACACAATTTCTCTTATTACTTAATAATTTATTAGGATAATCTTCGAAATGCGTATTAACGCTGATTTAATTCAAATTCGGAGAAAAACTGTGAAAAGCAAATTATTGATGTCCGCCGCGCTGCTTGTTTCAAGCGTTGTTGCCGCCCCGGCCATGGCCGGTGAAGTTATTGTAACGCCTGAATCAAGTGAGTGGAGCAATCGTGCCGCTGAATCACGACTTGGCGCTACAGCGGCCATCACTACGACTGCCCCGCGCAGCGGCAATGGTTCGCTGGAATTGACAGGCGACCGGACACGCTTTGCCGCGGGAACCATTTACCCGAACGCTTTGTCGGTATCGATGGCCGATTTGAGCTCGGTCCTTGGCCTTACCTTTGACTGGCGAATCGATTCGGATTCAACCAATCCTTATAATGCGGACTATACACCAGCACTGCGTCTCCACATTTTCGATGCTGGCGCGAATGCGCGCAAGGAACTCATCTGGGAAGGCGCCTACAATAATACCTATGGCAACACGGAGCGCGACACCTGGTACACGTCATCGGTGGAAGATAAATTCTTCATAACCGGCGGCAGCGAACTCGAAGGCAAGACGATCGCTCAGTGGGCGAGCACATTGAACACGGGATCATTCGTTGGCGGTATCAGCGTCGGATCTGGCGGTGGCGCTGGGTTGGGTTACAATGCCTTCGCTGACAATGTTACATTTTCGACCACCGCTGGCGTCACAACATATAATTTCGAAGCAGCCAATATAGCTGCGGCGGTCCCTGAGCCATCGACTTGGGCATTCATGCTTTTTGGCTTTGGCGCTGTCGGGTTTGCAATGCGCAAGCGTAAAGGCGGTCAACGCGATTTCGGCAAGTTGTCTGTAGCTTAACTACGAATTTGCACACAAATTTGAAACGCCGCTAGCTTTGCAGCTAGCGGCGTTTTTTGTTTGTCTATGATCGGTGCTCCATGTTGCACCGGGAAAAGTTGGTCACACGCTGTAAATTAAACCGTGTCCACAGAAACGGCTGGTCGCCAAAAACCAGAGGCGGCAGGTATATGCTCAGGCCTGCCTGCTTAGTGGACGCGCCAAAATTCCGATCCGGATGTCAAAGCAGCGCAAGCAACTTTCGTGCGGCCTCTTCCGACGACGCCGGGTTCTGACCCGTTACAAGCTTGCCGTCAGTTACAACGAACGAAGCCCAATCGGCGCCTTTTTGATAGTGCCCGCCATTCGCCTTCAACATATCCTCGACGAGGAACGGAACGACGTCGGTCAATCCGACACCTTCTTCTTCAGTGTTGGTGAATCCGGTTACCTTTTTGCCAGATACCAAAGACTTGCCATCAGCACTTTTTGGATGTTTGAAAACCGCAGGGGCGTGGCAGACGGCACCAATCGGACGGTCCGTTGATGCAAAGGTCTCGATCAATCTTATGCTGTCGGCGTCCTCGGCAAGATCCCAAAGGGGGCCGTGACCGCCAGGAAAGAAAATCGCATCAAATTCGTCGGCGGACACAGTGGATAACACGACCGTGTTGGCAAGGGCTGTCTGTGCAGCGTGATCTTCGTTGAAGCGCCGCGTGGCATCTGTCAAAGCATCTTCAGCTACGCTGGCTGGGTCAACTGGGGGCTGCCCACCCTTTGGCGAGGCCAACGTGATCTGCGCTCCTGCATCTTTAAACACAAAGTAAGGCGCGGCAAATTCCTCAAGCCAAAAACCAGTGTCTTTGCCAGTGTCGCCGAGTTTATCGTGGGATGTCAGAACAATGAGCAGTTTCATAAATATGGCCGTTTCTTGTAGAACGAGGGGCATGATGGTGGGTAAAGTCCTATCCCCACCCAAAGTTCCCGTAACGCTGACAATGGACATTCGGGCCATAATTTATGATGTGAAGCCAGCGCAATCGCAGCAGATCGATAATGCGGCGGACCAATGATTCCCCCCTCCCCCAGATCGCGCGGATTTCGCGATGAACCCCGCTATCCCGGTTTGCACAGCATAAAACTGAGCAGTTCGGGATCACGATGTGACCATACATCGCTAATCAATGTCAGACTGTCGTTACCAAGGGTCGCTTCGGCGCGTTGCTTCGGGTTCATGCAACTATCATTCATCTCATAAATTACATTGCACAGAAGGTTCAAATAAGGAGAACGATTGTGAAGAAGATAATAGTTGCACTGGCCGCTGCCACGCTGGTTGTTCCAGCCGCCGGCGTTCTCGCCGCAGACCAGTTTTCCGTTTCTACGGCTAAGCCCGCGTACAAAGCCGACATTTCCTATCAAAACCGCGACAACTTCCGTAGCTGGCGCGGTAAAGATGGCCGTACATATTGTCGCCGGAAAAACGGCACTACAGGCTTGGTAATCGGTGCCGCCGTTGGTGGCATTGCGGGCAACCAGATTGCTGGTCGCGGTGACAAGACCGTAGGCACGATCATTGGCGCCGCTGGCGGCGCGTTGCTTGGGCGCGAAATCGACAAGGGTAAGCGTCGCTGCAAATAAACGGATAAATCAGGGCCCGGAGTTCCCTACTCCTACCTGTCCTGCTCTTGAAGCAATTGATGAACTTACGGCACCGCCCAATATGGCGGTGCCGCTTTTGTATGTGTCAAACGTAGCCTGCGATGCAGCCCAGCACCCATCGCAGCGTATTTTACGTCACAGTTGCAGTTGCGAGTTGCGCGGCAATTTCTTCCATACTGCCCGCGACCAGCAAAGGCTGCCCTCCGACAATCCCAACTTGCGTTTGGCCGTTCTCGGCAGACCGAAGCCAAGCGACGTTGGAGGCAACGACCAGATAATTTCCGCCGCGCGAATGGAGTGCAATAAACTTCATAATGGTGTCTCCTGACCAGCACGCGATAAGCGTCAGGTGTGAGATTTGGATTAACGATGCCCAGCGCCGCCAATTGCTCATCACTTTCCTCCTACTGCGCGCTGGCAAAGTGCCCAATGGTAGTAAAATGACATTGAGATGGTTCAATGTTGCTTGCCGTTGTAACTTTGCTAATGGTTACAGATAATATTGTAAGGAGAGAGTGATGCGTTCTTTGTTTTTGGGAAGCTGCGCGATCGGCGCATTGTTTTTGTCGCAGGCAGCGATCGCCGAAGAGGGAATGTGGCTTCCTAATCAGACACCGGAACTTGCATCCAAGCTCAAAGAAGCCGGATTGGAAATTGATCCCGCTTTGCTTAGCAATCTGCAATCCGCGCCAATGAATGCCATCGTGTCGCTAGGCGGATGTTCTGCTGCATTCCTTAGCCCCGACGGATTAGTCGCAACCAACCACCACTGCGTCTATGGGTCGATCCAATATAATTCCAAACCGGGACAAGACTATTTGACCGACGGGTTTCTTGCCAAAACCAATGCGGACGAAGTGCAGGCAGCCCCCGGCTCGCGGATTTATGTCATTGAAGATTTGCGCGATGTCACCTCAGCCATGAACAAGGGCGTGACAACCAAGCTCGACGGATTGGCCCGATTTGAAAAGCTTGAGGCAAATCGCAAGAGCCTGATCGCTGCATGTGAAAAGCAGGCCAATCGCCGTTGCGACGTGCGCGCCTATTTTGGTGGCCACACTTATTATCTTCAACAGCAACTCGAAATCAAAGACGTCCGTTTGGTCTATGCACCAGCAAGCGGCATTGGCAATTTCGGCGGTGAAACTGACAACTGGCAATGGCCACGTCATACAGGAGATTTCGGCTTTTATCGGGCATATGTGTCGCCCGATGGTGCATCGGTACCATATGCCAAGGACAACGTGCCTTATAAGCCAAAATCATGGTTGAAAATCGCCACCGCGCCGCTGACTGAGGGTGATTTCGTCATGGTCGCGGGATTTCCTGGTGTCACCCAGCGCCTGCAAACCGCAGCTGAGGTGAAACATGTGTTCGACAGCGTTTACCCGATCGATCAGCAATTGCGCGCTGAATATTCGGATGCCATTGTGCGGGCAACGGCCGGTGATCCAGCGACACAAATCAAATATGCGTCCATCCTAAAAGGGTCGGACAATTATAAGAAGAAGCTGCTCGGTGAGATTGCGGGCGCAGACGCAATTGGCCTCATGGCGCGCAAAGATGCAGCCGACACTGCGTTTCGTGCGTGGGTCGCCGCGGATGCGGGTCGGAATGCAAAATACGGCCCTGCACTTGCGGCGCTGGATGCAAATGTTGCCGAAGCCAATGACGCGCGCCTGAACGGTTTGCGGCTGTCGACTGTCAATCGTTCGCAATTGATGTCAGCGGCAGTGTTGCTTTACCGTTGGGCCAAAGAGCAGGAGAAACCAAACGCTCAGCGGGAATCTGGCTATCAGGAACGTGACCGCTTGCCGGTAACGGAACGGCTGGCTCAGATGGAGCGCCGCTATGACGCAGGCGTCGACCGCATTCTGTTTGACCAGGCTTTGACCGAATATCGCAAAGTTCCCGCAGACAAGCGCAATACCAATTTTGAAGCCAAGCTGGCGGAAATCGGTGTGGACAAATTGTACGCCGACACGAAGCTTGGCGATAGCACGACACGCGCCAACTGGCTGACCAAGTCGGCGGCGGAGTTTGAGGCGTCTGGCGATCCGTTTATTCAACTGGCCGTTGCTGCTTATCCAACCATGATGGCGGATGAAAGCAGGGCTAAGGCGCGTTCCGGCCGGATTCAGGCCGCGCGTTCGGTGGTGATGGGTGGGCAGCTTGCCTTTGCCAAGTCACAAGAACGCACACTTTACCCCGACGCAAACGGCTCGTTGCGGTTTACCTATGGAAAAGTGACCGGCAAAACCCGCGACGGTCAAATTTGGACGCCGTTTACAACAGCGGAAGGCGTTGTCGCCAAACAGACCGGTCGCGGAGAGTTTGATGCGCCAGATGCGGCTATTGCGAGCCTGAAGGCGAAAGACTTTGGCAATTATGCCGACCCGAAGCTTGGAACTTTACCCGTCAACTTTCTTTCAACTGTCGATATCACGAACGGTAACTCAGGCTCTTCGACATTGAACGGCAAAGGCGAATTTGTCGGATTGGCTTTTGACGGAACGCTGGATGGCGTTGTTGCTGATTGGTCGTTTGATCCGTCTGTAAACCGGACAATTCACGTAGACAGTCGGTACATGTTATGGACGATGGAGAAAGTCGACGGCGCGGACCGGTTACTTCAAGAAATGGGCGTCAAATAGATACCAGATTTACGGGGCAATCCGATGGTGAAGGAAAAATCGGATTATCTCGCGGCTGGCGTCTGGGCCGCGGGGTTCGGTATACGAACCCTGCGCGCTACCGCCCGACCAGGCGTGCCCTGCGCGATGCACCAGCCATTTTTCAAACATCGGTTTCCCGCTGTCATCCAGATGGACTGACTTTGAATACTCCATCCCCCCAGACGATTTTTCAGACGTGGTTTTGTAGTGCGCCGACGCCCGGGTGAGATCAAATTGGTCCAACACATTGTCGGCGTTGACTGGATTGACCGTGCGATCTCGATCACCATGGAAAACAATAGTCGGGACTGATTGTGCTGCTCGGTCACTTATGCCTTGGCTCGCGCCGCGCTTCATGACCTTGAATGCGCTGATAACATCCTTCGCAGCCCCGCAGGGCAGACCGGAGTGTACGCCAATTGCTGCAAACACTTCGGGATATGTAACACCCAGAACGGCTGCCATTGCACCACCGGCAGATAGACCGGCAACATAAACGCGCGACGTATCGACGGAATAATCGCGTGTTATTTCCGCGACAATGCCAGCAATTATTGCAGGCTCGCCTCTGCTTTTTTGTTGATCGGCTGGACTAAACCAGTTCCAGCAGGCGTTGGAATTCGCGCTGGCAGGTTGCGCGGGATAGGCAACGAGAAAGCCGATTTCTTCACCTAACTTATTCATTTGCGTTCCGGCGGCGAAATCGTCTGGTGTTTGGGTGCAACCATGCAGCATCACGACCAACGGCATTGGCTCGCCTGCATAATGCGATGGGACAAAGAGCTTATAGGAACGCTGACCTGCGTGACCGACATATTGTTTGTTCTCCCAATATGTCGCCCCCGGCGCAACCGGACCGACCGGTATTGGCTGGGTTGTCCCTTGTAGCGGGTCTGCTAACCGTGCCAGCTTCATCTTGGATGTTTCAGTGGCACCCCCAATGTCGGGCCACACAGCAGTGTCTGATGTCGCGGCGCGCGCTGTGCCTTGTCCGGACAGCATCTGTTGAATCAGTGCTGTCGCTTCGACAAGCCTGCC
Organism: Sphingomonadaceae bacterium; assembly: GCA_031426075.1. Taxonomy (GTDB): domain Bacteria; phylum Pseudomonadota; class Alphaproteobacteria; order Sphingomonadales; family Sphingomonadaceae; genus Sphingorhabdus_B. The sequence goes on along the minus strand of JANPKN010000304.1, from coordinate 3,005 downwards.
TGACCGTGTCAAATCTCTGGCTGCCTTCATTTTGGCCGGCGAAAATTTCATCGAGTGTTCCTGTGTGGCATTTCAAACAATTGTGCACTGCAGCATAATCAATCCACGCAATGGAATGTTCCGTTTATTCGATTAACAGTTACATGGTACGTGCGGCAGACAGTTCTTGATGCCGCGATACCCGACACCTGCGTAATCTATGGCCAAAGTGTCAAAATTGGCCCGGTCTTGGTGCAGCGACTTCAATCACGTCTCCTGCAACACTTACAGTAACCGGCGATCTTGCTGCAACCTCGCCGTCTATTGAGATATTTTGGCGTGGCCGGGTGTCAAGCATCATGCGCGTTCCCCGGAATTCCCGTGTGGTGCCGTGTCTTGCGCGAAGTTTAACGATCGTTGCGAACCAACTCCAGGCGAGACCCCATACACTTCGACCCGTGACCGCCTGAATGACGATAACACCGCTATCGACTTTTTGGCTCTCGATTAGTTCCATACCGCCATGATGGCTGCCATTGGCGATCCGCACTTCAGTCGCCCAGAATTTTTCCCTCGGCCCGTCTTCGGAATTGATAATTACCTTGAACGGCCGGAACCTAACGGCGCACCATGTCGCCCAAATGAGATAGCCGACAATCCCAAGATATCGCTTTAGCTTGTGCGGCACGGTCTGCGCGATCATCGGTGACAGTCCAATGGCGGCTGCGTTGACAAAATAATCGTCATCGATGCGCCCAAGGTCGATCCGTTTCCGCATTCCGTTGGCTATAACATCAATAGCGCTATCAATGTCTTTGGGAATGCCGAGGGTTCCGGCAAAGCTATTCGCGGTGCCAAGTGGAATGAACGCGAATACGGTATCCTGCCCGACGAAGAAATCGACATTGGAGGACAGCGAACCGTCGCCGCCGCCTATGATGACCATGGGTGCCTTTGCCACTGCATTTTGGACAGCAGGCGTCATGTCGTCAGGATTGTCGATTGCGTGCGCTTCCATGATGTCCATGCCCGCTGCCATTAGCTTGTCGCGCACCTCATCAAACACTTCCGCTCCACTGCGGCTCATGGCGTTGACGATCAGTATGGCTTGCTTTGGCAGTCGGTCGATATCCCTGTATCCCTTAATTCGGTCGGTCATCCGTTCGGACCAGCAATCGCCTGGGATGTCCAAGTATTTCCATCATGCGTGAATTGCTCATGGCTTCCGCGCTGAAATTTGCTGCCATTCCAGGCGATCACTTGCAGCTCAACCTCGTCGTAACGGCGCGCATGGATCCAATTGAAACTTTGCAGTTCATTGTTACGCAGCCGGGTGGACGTTGCCGTTCCGGCTTGCACTACCAATACGGAACCTGCGCTTTCCACCATTTTCAATGCGGCATCCGCATATGTACGATGAAAATGACCAGCCAGCGCAAGATGAACGCCCGCATCCGCAACCGCTTCAACAGCATCGCGATGGCGCCCAACTGCTTCGGTCAATTCGCCTTCTTCAGCGATTGGCATTGCGAAAAGGGGGTGATGCGTAACCAAGATGCGGGTTTTGCTTGGAAGAACAGTGGCGAAGCGCTCTCGCAACATCGCTATTTGGTCATGGCTCATGCGTCCGTCCTTGATAGTGAGCGAACGGGCGGTGTTTATGCCAAGTACGGCAACCTCATCATTCTCAAACCATGGGCATAAGTCGTCGTCAATGTACCTTTTGTAGCGGTCCAGTGGCGCAGTAAATCTTCGAATCATGTCGTATAAAGGCACATCATGATTGCCCGGCACGACAAGCGTCGGACAACCTGTGGCGCGAATATTTTCCAGATATTCCCCGGCTTGCCGAAATTGATCCTCTTTCGCACGCTGCGTCAAATCGCCGCTTATAATGACAAGATCCGGTTTCTGCGCATCGATCCAAGCCACTGTTGCTGCCACGATTACGGGATCGTGCGCACCAAAATGAATGTCGGAAAGATGCGCTATGCGGCTCACAATCCATAAACGCTGAAAGTCGCAGGAAGTTCAAGCGATAAACGCTTCACGCCATACTGACGTCCTTGAATGCGATGCCGACATTGGAAACGTCGTTAAGAATCCCGTCGCTGTTACAGACGTAATTCTTTCAGCTATTCGCTAAAATAATCTCGCACCGTTTTTGCCGCAGATTCTGTAAGCGCCATAAATACCCGACGCGCGTCAGACGGATCTTCATGGCGCGAAATATGCCCGCCTTGCTCCAAAATTTTAATCCAACGTAATGCCGTAGTAATTGGCACGGCGGACGCAATACATGCACTCGATATTGAGATGCCCCGTCCTTCTTCTGACGCAATATAGAGGTCAATCAATATATCCCATGCAGGATCGGCAAATAGATGCGGGTCTGCAAACATGCGTTCTCGGAGGCGTCGCTTGCGATAATATTCTTTTGCACGTTGCAAAGGGGTTGATGCGTTAAGCATTTGGGGGGTTGCTTGCTCCTGAAGAGCGGCAAAGCGATTTTCTATCGAGCAAAGAGCAGTTGCAATCCGTTCAAATTCATAATTGAGTTGATTGGCATCGTTGCTCATTACAGTATCCCCCCTCGTAAAAAACTGAACCAACGGCGACCGGAGATAATTATGTGGTCCCTAACCTCGATTTCCATTTGCTGGCCGAGGACTTTTAACTTGTTTGTGAATTCGATGTCGCATCGGCTGGGCTCTGCCTGTCCTCCTGGGTGATTATGCACCAACACAATCCCGCTTGCAGACAAGTCGAATGCCCGACGGAAAATATTTCGTGGATACGCCATCACAGTTGTCAGCGTGCCTGACGCCAATACTTCATCTTGGATCAACCGATTGCTTCGGTTGAGAAATAATATGCGGAGCTGTTCAACCGATAGGTAGCCCATAGTCATGACTAGGTAGTCGATAAGTAGCTGATCAGTGGCATGTATGGGGATCAGTTGAATATCGTGTCGCAAACCTACCTCTATGGCATCATGCGTCGAGGCAATTAACTCAATGACCTCG
>JANPKN010000303.1:0-1634 GCA_031426075.1 Sphingomonadaceae bacterium | reverse complement strand
GGAACGCCATATTTGAGTTAGGCGGTATCGTCATTATAGCGGCTGCCGGCTTTGCCTATCGCAGGAACCGATCCTAAAATGCTGATGACTGATAGCGCAAAAAACTTCGCTTCACGTCGGCAGCGGCGAGATACGGATACCGCACCTCGCCACGCCTAAACCCTAACTCGCCCCGTTGGCACCCGATTTGGCAGCACTTTTTGGTGCAAAGTCGGGCTGATATTCAATTTCACCTTTGGCGCGCGCCTGCTTCAGGCGATCTTCCAGTGTTTTCCCCAACGCCTGGCGGCGTAAAGCCTGAGTGGCCACCTGAGCCATTTCCGCTTTGTTACCAACCAAGGGGCTTTCGCCAGTTATTATGGCAACCGTGACCAACCCATTCTCTGGAATGACGAAAGGTTCACCCTTCGGCAATGCCAATATCTGGTTCAAGCGTTGCTGACCCAATTGCGCAGAATCCATCTTGGCAGGACCGCGTTCAAATTTGATGCCCAGACTGCTCAGTTGCCCAGCCACCGCTTCCATGGAGTGAGCGCTCTCCAGCGATTTCAACTTAGACATGTCTGCTGGCAACGCGAATTGGATGCGATCAACTACGTACATCTTCCGCCCTGCGAACATGGAAGGATTTTCCGCCATATATTTGTCGATTGTAGCTTGGTCTGGAACCTGGAATGATTTTTCAGCGCGTTGGCCAAGGAGCTGCACCAATAACGCGTCATTAACCTGACGACTTCTGATCAGAAACTCAGGCGTCTTGTCCAGACCATCTTCCTGGGCAGCCTGCGCAAGCAAGCGACGCTCGACTATGCGCTGCAGTGCGGCCTTTTGAATTTCTTTGGTGTCAGCGCCCGCAGGAATATTGGCGGTTCCGATCTCAGCATTGATTTCCTTCAATGTAATTTCGTCGCCATTTACCACTGCCGCCACTTGCCCTTCTGGCTTTTTGTCGCATCCTGCAACAAGCATGGCCATGCAGACGACCCCAATGATATGTCCCCGATATTTCATATAAATTCTCCTGTCTGATTTCATCCGACCAGCAATTTTTGCAGGCGCGATGGTGATGCACTGATGAATGCACGCGTAAATTGTTCCAAAATCGGCTTGGCGCGTTGCTGATTAATCCCGATCACGGAAACCCGCATCATGATGCCATCAGGTATTTCGCCCGCCAAATTTGCTTTTATGACGGCCATGCGTTGCTCGAGCCATGAACGAGGAAAGGCCGTTCCAAGTCGCGTGAAGTACATCACCTGCTCAACACGCCCAGGCGCTTCGGCGGTAAAGATATTGGCTGGAACTGAACCCTTGTCCAAAGGGATATTGATCGGCTCAGTAGCGCTCAGCTTGAAGCCGCCGACGGGATAGCAAACCTCCGGCCGGTGGACCTGCAGGACTCCATCCTGTTCATTATTATAGGCCAACAACGTCATTACCGGCGGGAAATCTGGCGCCGAATACACCCGTGTTACGAGATTATCATATAGCCGGTCGCGCAGCGAGTCCGGCGGGGGCAAAACAACACCGCCATCAGACGACACTCTCCAATTGCCGAACGGACCTGGAACAAGGTCTTCGAATGACTCCTTTTTTAAAAGCGGCATCGAAGCTTTCGGTTGCCGTGCGTAAGC
>JANPKN010000302.1:0-2295 GCA_031426075.1 Sphingomonadaceae bacterium | reverse complement strand
ACGGACTCTGACTCCGTCTATTGAGGTTCGAATCCTTACCGGGGAACCAATTCAACACATTGATATTTATGCTTTATTGCTGTATGCCGCCGAGAAAAGCGCAGAGTTTTCCGTTTTTGCCAGACAGATAAAACCGTGCTGTCACGGGGCGAAAATTTAGTGGGCTATCCATAGAAAAGGGCACCAAGAAACCTTGGTGCCCTTTTCGACGGTTTCAGTGTTGGCTTAAGCGAAGCGAACGCGCACCTCTGAATTATTACGGCGGCGCAAGGAAAATCCGATTGCGGCAAAGCCCAAAAGCATCATTGCCCAGACACCGGGTTCTGGCACTGCAGCTACTGCATAAACCCGATCAACAGCAAAGTCAGCAGCGGTGGTGCCGAGACCACGAAACTGAAATTCAAATGTGGTTGGCGCTGTCGTTGTTGCGACAAACGAGGTACCAAAATTCATCCACGTTTTCGCGGGGGTACCGGACGGCTGACCCGCCAACAGGGTTGTCCCAACTGGAACACCACCAACATTGAACGAAAGAGAAGCATCATTCGGGTTATTGATCCCGTTTTGCGGCGCGTAATAATCGAAACCGATATTGTAGGTTATACCTGCTACCAGATTGATAATTTGCGAAAGACTGTGAGGATTCGCAGTATCTGACGAGAAATAGGCCATCGCCGTTCCGACAGGATCGGGGCTCAATGTTGCCACGGTATTAGGAAGAACAGCCTCGCCAAACGCGCCGCCAGGATACGGAGATCCAGATCCATAAGGAATAACAACTGGTGCCGTACCGCCGCCAGTTTGACCAACCGTCCAACCGGTGAAGCCCGATTCAAAGCTACCGTTCGTTAATAAGTTCGTAGCCGCCGTCGCAGGTGACGCGACAGCTACTGCGAGGCAAATACCTAAAACAGTACGAATTTTCATTTTACGTCCTTTCAAACTCAACCGCTATTTCACCGATTCTCCACAAGATAAATAATGATGTAACATCAACGCACAACTTCGAAATTAACGTGTCGTTAACCTGTCGCAATTTGGGACAAATCAAGCATCCGGGTTAAACAGAGCGCAACATGGCTTTGGATAGATATTCCAAACCGAAGGCTGGCTTTGGTCGGTGAAAGAAATGACACTATTGTAAATAGGGACGTCAGCGTCAAAAAGCCGCTTTCCCGATGGAGTGATTGATGGCATTTTCTACTGTTAAAGTTTTGACCACGCACCAGTGGAATACGGGACTATTTTCATTTTCGGTTGCCCGGCCTGCGTCATTTCGTTTTGTCAGCGGCCAATTTGTCATGCTCGGACTTCTGGTCAATGATAAGCCATTGATGCGTGCTTACTCGATGGTTTCGCCATTCTGGGATGAATCGCTTGAGTTTTTAAGCATCATCATTCCTGACGGGCCGCTCACCAGCCAATTGTACAAAATCAAACCAGGCGACGAAATCCTGTTGGGTGCCAAGCCAACGGGTACATTGACACTCGACGCGCTGCTGCCCGGCAAGCGGTTGCATTTGATTGGAACTGGAACCGGTCTGGCGCCCTGGATGTCGATCATTCGGGACCCGGAAGTGTACGAACGGTTTGAACAAATAACCGTGCAACACACTGTCCGGCAAATTGAGGATCTGGCCTATCGCGATGTGTTGGAATCACTATTGGCAAATGATCCACTGGTTGCAACCGAGGCAAAGTTGAAGCTTGTTTATGATCAATCTGTCACCAAATGCCCGACATGGACTCACGAAAATCGCCGCATTACGCAGCGGATTGAAAGCGGCGATTACCCGCTCGATCCAGCCACGGACCGAGTCATGTTATGCGGCAGCATGGCGATGATCAAAGAAACTGGGGCGTTATTAGAAAGTCTTGGATTTATTGAAGGTGCACATTCGCATCCCGGCACCTATGTGCTGGAACGCGCCTTTGTCGGCTGAAACGGTATGGATATCAAGGGAACGACAGGGCCAGCCAACTTGTTTAGACGGCCATATCGTCATTTTTCAACGTGAGCTCGATTGCCTTTGAAAAACAACCCTAGCGGACAGTTGGTGTCGCGCAGGCATCTGGCACAATTGCTGGTGCTTGCCGTGGCCGGAGCCGGTGTTGCGCACATTTTGCGCAAGTCATCGCCCTTGGGCCGTAACATCAGTTCAAATGAAATAGCGCAGGCTGTCTTGCACGACAAGAATTCACCAAGCCGGGAAGTCGCGCAGCCAACGTTAACGCTTGTCATTTTTACAGACTACCGGTGTCCGGCATGTAAAATTGCCAACACGGCGATGGAAA